>JAKJDA010000074.1:2102-9586 GCA_022706165.1 Candidatus Hydrogenedentota bacterium
CCGACGCAATCTGGTCTGCGGCTTCTCGCTGAGGCCGCGGCCATGTTGCGCGGGGCGGGATACGCGATCGTGAACGTGGACGCGAACATTGTGGCGCAGCGTCCGAAACTGAACCCGCATATCGACAGCATGCGGCAAAACATCGCCGCGTGCCTGGGACTTCCCGTGGATCGCGTCTCCGTGAAGGCCAAGACGAACGAGGAAGTCGGACCGGAAGGGCGTGGCGAAGCCATCAGCGCGCAGGCCGTGGCGCTGGTGAACAAAGCATGACCTTCTTCGCCCACTTCCTTTGAAACTAATTGTTTTCGTTCTCTTTTCAGGACAGTTAGGGCACTGGGCAGCGCAGGCTCTTTGCCGATAGTAGCGAGAACCCGCACGCGTGGACAGAGAACGTCTCGACATATTGGTTCAGCGCCGGCTCGGCGTAACCCGATCGCATGCGCAAGGACTCATTCAGACCGGGAGGGTGTTCGGCCAGGACGGCCAAAAGCTCGACAAGCCCGGCGCGCGTCTCGATGTCCATGCCGCGCTGGAAATTCGCGACGATGCGCGGTTCGTGAGCCGGGGCGGCGAGAAACTCGAAGCGGCGTTGGAGTCCTTCCCGGTTTGCGTCGAAGCGGCCATCGCGATCGATGTCGGCGCGTCGACGGGCGGTTTCACCGATTGCCTGCTGCAGCGCGGCGCGGCGCGGGTGTATGCCGTCGACGTCGGCTATGGCCAGTTGGCGTGGAGACTGCGGCAAGACCCGCGCGTCGTCGTGATGGAGCGCACCAATATCCGCGCCGTAACGCCCGATAGTCTGCCCGAACAGCCCAATCTTTTTGTTGCGGACTGCTCCTTCATCTCTCTACGTCTCGTACTGCCTCCTTTGCGCGATCTGTTGGCGCCAGGCGCGGAAGGAATCGTGCTTATCAAGCCCCAATTCGAGGCGGGCCGCAACCTCGTCGGCAAGGGCGGGGTCGTGCGCGATCCAAGCGTGCATGAACAGGTTATCCAAGAGGTGATCGCCGCAGCCGAGGGGCTCGGATTTACGCCCCTGGGCGTCGTCCCTTCTCCCTTGCTGGGACCCGCAGGCAACAAAGAGTTCCTCGCGCACCTGCGTCTACAGAGCATACAGAGCAAAACTTGATGGCGGCGCCTTTGTGTCGCGCCTTCCGGTTCATGCTACAATCGTGCCGCGTTGGCTATTTGTCGAGGGGTGGACTGGAATGCTCGAGACGCTTCGGATAACAAATTACGCGCTCATCGATCAACTCGAGGTCGATTTCTCGCAGGGTTTTAACGTATTGACGGGGGAAACCGGAGCCGGAAAGTCGATCATCATCGGCGCGCTCAATCTGGCGCTGGGCGCGCGCGCTTCCGCGGATACGGTGCGCGATGGTTCCGCAAAAGCTGGCGTGGACGCGGTGTTTCGCATCGAGTCGCCATCACGACGTCTGGCGGCGCTTCTCGCGGAAAACGCCATCGAGATTGAACGGGGCGAGCTCCTCTTGACGCGAACGATCGCTCCGGACGGTCGCAGCCGCGCCTATGTGAATGGAAGCCTTGTGCCTATCTCGGCACTTGCGGCCATCGGCGATGAACTCGTCGACATCCACGGCCAGCACGAACACCAATCGCTCATGAAGATAGACCGCCAACTCGATCTTCTCGACGCATACGCCGACGTTGAAAAGGACGTGGCCGATATCGCCAACGGCGTTGCGCATTTGCGCGAAATGGACCGCGCCATCGCCGCGTTGGAGACGGATGATCGGGAACGGGCGCGGCGCGTCGAGTTCCTTCGTTTCGAGATCGGCGAGATCGACGCGGCGGGCCTTGCGCCGGGCGAAGAAGAGACTCTGCGGACGCGCCGCAATCTCATCACCAACGCTGAAAAGATATGCAACCTTGCCTCGGCGGCCTATGCCTCGCTCTATGACTTGGACGGGGCCGCGGCAATCGACCTCATCGACGCGGCCGCGCGCAGCCTGGAAGAATTGGCGGCGATGGATGAATCGTTTGGGGCTGTTTGCCAACAGCTTTTGTCGGCGCGCGCCACGATCGAAGAGGCGAGTTCCGAGGTGCGCGGGTTTTCCGATCGGATCGAATTCGATGCGGCCGAACTCGAAACGCTCAACCAGCGGATCGCGCAGATTGGGGCCCTTAAGCGCAAGTATGGCGACTCCATCGATGCGATCCTGGAGTATCGCGACAAGGCAATCCAAGAGGTCGAGTCGTACGAAAAGCGCGACGAAAAACTTGCCGACATGCGCCGCGCTCGAAGCCTGCTCCAGAATGATCTTGTGCAACAGGCGCAGGAGACCTCGCGGAAACGCATCGCTGCGGCGCGCACCCTCGACAAGAAAGTCTCTGCGAACCTGCAGGAACTTGGGATGAAGGGCGGGAAATTTCAGACGCGCGTTGAACCCGTCGAACTATGTGCGAACGGCATCGACAGAATTGAGTTCATGCTTGCCGCGAATCCCGGCGAAAAGCCTAAACCGCTGCGGCTCGTGGCGTCTGGAGGCGAGATGTCCCGTGTCATGCTTGCGCTCAAGGCGGTGTTTGCGGGCGCCGACAAGATTCCCTCGCTCATCTTCGACGAGATCGACGCGGGCGTGGGCGGCGGGGTGGCCGTCCAGGTCGCAAAGAAACTGCGCGACTTGGCGCAATCGCACCAGGTCCTCTGCGTCACGCACCTTGCCCAAATCGCCGCTGCGGCAAAGGCTCATTATCATGTCGCAAAGCTGGCGCAAAACGGGCGTACGGCCACAACCCTCGCGCGCATCGACAAGGACCAGCGCGTCGGCGAGCTCGCGCGCCTTCTGGACGGATCTGTCTCCGATCTTAGCATGCGTCACGCTCGCGCGCTTCTTAAGGAAGCCTCGGCATAGCAGCCGTTCCGCAATGCGCCTTCTTGGAAAACGAGTCCTTTTCGTGCGCGAAGGGTTTGCGTTTAGCGGCGTGATGCGGCAATATGACGGCGTGTTTCTTGCGGAGTGCATTGTGAAGAGGGGCCTGCCAAGGTGAAGCAACAGACATGGGTTTCCGCCATGCGCGAATTGCCGCCCGAGGAGAGGCCCCGGGAGCGGCTGAAGCGTCTCGGGCCGGAGGCGTTGCGCGATGCGGAATTGATTGCGGTCTTGTTTCGCACCGGCACGCGCGAATATGGCGCGGTGGCGCTTGCGGACAAGGTGGTGGGGCATTTCGGCGGCTTGCGGCGGCTTGGTCAAGCCTCGCTGGAGGAACTCCAACAGGTCAAGGGTTTGGGCGGGGTCAAGGCAATTGAGATCAAGGCCGCCCTCGAGTTGGGAAAGCGATTGGCCGTTCACACAGAAAATCAGCGGCCGCGCATCAAGAGCGCCGAGGATGTCGTCCGGCTCCTCATGGTGCCGTTCAAGGAATGCGAGACGGAACAGTTCAAGTGCTTGCTGCTTAACGCAAAGAACGAGGTTCAGCGCGTCGTTGATGTAGCGAGCGGCGGCCTCGACGCCACTCTGGCGATGCCGCGTGATGTGTTTCGCATGGCGATTCGCGACGGCGCGGGCGGCGTGATTGTATGTCATAACCATCCGAGCGGCGATCCGGAGCCGAGCAGGGAGGATGTGGATTTGACCAAGCGCTTGTCGCAGGCGGCGGATATTCTCGGCTTGCGCATGCTTGACCATATCGTCTTCGGCGATGGACGATTTGTGAGTCTGAAGGAAAGAGGTTTGATGTGAAGCAACCGTTCAGTGCATGGCGGCAAGGCGCCCCCTATTACGCGCCGGTGGTGGTGTGTGGACTTGTTTTCCTGAATTTTGGAGATGGCGGATGGGTTTCTTGGGCTGGGGGACTCGTCATCCTGTTCGGCCTTTATATCCTTTTCTTTTTTCGCGACCCTGTTCGCGCGATCACCGCGGCGGAGAATGAGGTGGTGAGCCCCGCGGATGGCACGATTGTCGGCATCGATCCGCTAGAGGACAGTCCGCATTATGACGGTCCCTGCATCCGCGTCTCGATTTTTCTTTCGGTGTTCAATGTGCACGTCAACCGCGCGCCATTCTCCGGATCCGTGCGCAGCATCGACTACAAGCCGGGCCAATTCTTGAATGCGATGAACCCGGCGAGTTCCGAGCGCAACGAGTCGAACACGGTGCGCCTCGACACGCAGCATGGGCTCATGACCGTTCGGCAGATATCCGGATTGATTGCGCGGCGCATCGTATGCGCGGCTTCGGCGGGCGACACGCTCGCCAAGGGGCAGAAATTCGGCATGATCAAGTTCGGATCGCGCACCGAGTTGTATTTGGCTCCGACTGCCGAGATCGTGGTCGCGATGCGCGAGAAGGTTCGCGCGGGCGCGACGTGCATCGCCCGCATGAGGTAGATATCTGAGGCCATGTTCCGGTTTCACGAGGAAAAGCCCGCGTTTGAACCCGAAGGGGATAGGCGCGAGGATGCAAGGGAGGCCATGAAAAGAATCCGTTTCAAGCGCAGACGCAGGAGACTATCGCGCAATCCCATCAACGTTCTGGCGAGCGCCATCACGTTGTTGAACGTGTATTTCGGCGTTGCAAGCATTTTTGCAGGAGTCAATGGGGACTACGCAAAGGCGGCGTACTACATTCTTCTCGCCATCATCATGGATATGCTCGACGGTTCCGTCGCGCGCATGACGCACAGCGTGTCCGAATTCGGCAAACAGCTCGATAGCTTGAGCGATGTCGTGTCGTTCGGCGTCGCGCCGGCCGTCCTCATCTATAGCGACTATCTCGCCGTGGACAAGGGCATGAAGTCGATGTATAGCCATACCGGCGCGGTCATTGCGAGCATTTTCGTGATTTGCGGGGCGCTTCGCTTGGCGCGGTACAATACGTTTCAGAGCGAGATGCGCGACTACTTCGTCGGTCTGCCCATACCCGCCGCAGGGGGGACGGTTGCGGCTTTTGTGTTGTTCATGCACTATTTCGAACTGAACGTGGCTTTCTGGACGCTGGGACCGCTCACGTTGGCATTGGCGTATCTCATGGTGAGCACGGTCCGTTATCCCAAGGACAAAATGAAGCAGTTTGTCTTGGCTCCGCGCAATGCGTTCCGGCTTTTGGTCGTGTTTGCCGCAGCCCTCGCGCTGGTGCGGTTTGCGATGGACAAATCTCCCGCGACCGTGCTCTTTCCCGTGGCCGCCCTGTACGTGCTGTTTGGCATTGGGTTTGAAGTTTACCATCGATTCGTGCTGCGCCCTGCTCCAACGGCTTCGCCATCTTCCGAAGATCCCCCATCGCCGCCTTCGGGCGCCCTCTGATCATTCCCGATCGGCTGGGGCGTCCTGTCGATACAAAGCCGACCGTTTATAGCGGTTCAGCGCTTCCGTCACAAACACCTTAAGGACGGCGGCAATCGGCACGGCCAACAGGAGACCCAAAAAACCAAAGGTCTGCCCAAATACCAGCACCGCAAGGATTACCCATACGGGATGCAGGCCGACCTTTTGGCCGACGATGCGCGGCGTGAGAACGTTCCCCTCCAAGGCCTGCGCAATGGCGAACGTCGCCAGAACGCCCACGATATGACCGTCCACCCCGTGCTGCACCAAGGTAAGCGCGCCCGCGATCCCCATGGTCAGGATAAGCCCCAGGTAGGGAATGAACCCGGCCGCCATGCCAAGCAACGCGATGGGAATCGAAAAGGGAACGCCCGACAAAGTGAGGCCCGCGCCATACATCAGACCCAAGCACGCACATACGGCAAGTTGTCCGCGCAAAAAACCTTTGAGTTGCGCATCCACTTGGCGACAAAGGCGAAACGTGCCGTTGCGCCATCGGGGAGGCACAAGGTCGCCGATCCCCCGAACGATGCCGTCGAAATCGCTGAGCAGATAGCCCGCCACGAACGCGAACACGGCGAAATTCGCCAGAAACACGACGATATCGATGAAAAACGCGCCAACGCTGCGAACCGCATACGCCACGCTGACTCCTGCGGCAGCCGTGTAGCCCGCGGCCCGTCCAGCCAAGGAAACGGCATCGGCGAAACTGCGCAGGACTTCCCCTGCGTTCGCCCGAACCAGCGCGGCCGTTTTTTCGGCCATCACGCCCAAGAGATTCGACGGGGCGGCATCGGGAGCAATCCAGCCCGCAGTGCGCAATACCTCCTCCAGATGCAGCCATCGCAGCACGGATTCAACCCGCTGCGGAAGGCTCCCCCCTGGCCCGGTCGCCGCATTCACGGCCCACGCGCCGGCCGCGCGGACCAGTTCATCCGCTTGATGGATTAAACTGGGAATCAGGTATAACGGAACGGCAAGCGCCGCAACAATGCCAAGGACCGCCAGAAGGCTAATCGTAAAGGGACGGCGGACGCGTCTGCGTTCAAAAGCATCCACCACTGGATCGAGAATGTAGGCTGCGAAAAAGGCGAGCGCAAGGGGCGTCAGAACCGGCATGAGCAAATAACACAACGCGCCCAGCAACACAAAGGCCGCCACCACGCCCAACGCGCGCACCCACGGATTCCGCAATACCGGATCAAGCATTTATCGCCTCCTCCCGGATGTCCAACGTGATAGTCCGCATGATGCCATACGCAACAGGCCATATCCAACGCCACGGGAAGAATCAAGAATAAGATTCAGAGTACAAGGCGTTCGATACCGTCTTTGAGGCGGGTGACGTTGAAGTTGATGAGGAAGCCTAAACGGTTGCCGGACAGGCGAAGGTAAGTCAGCAATTGGGCGCGGTGGATGGGGAGGACGTTTTCGACAGCTTTCAATTCAAGAATGACCTTCCGCTCGACCCAGATATCGAGGCGATAGCCGGCGTCGATTTGTTCGCCGCCGTACGTGATCGCCAAAGCCCTCTCGCACTCGAACGCGATGCCACTCTTCCTGAGTTCATGACACAAACACGCCTGATATGCCGACTCAAACAGACCCGATCCCAACTCACGATGCACCTTGAACGCACAATCCAACACCCGCGATCCGATGTCCTCCACGTCCTGCGGTATTGGCTCATGCATTCTGCGAGTTTTCCTTTTTGTTTTGATCCGAGTTCCAAACGTTGTGTCTCGTTGTGCTCGTTGTGGTTCAAATCCGGATTTTTACCACGACGAGCACAACGAGACACAACGGGAAGATATTTATAGCCGCCATGCCTGCTTCTAACTCGTCGTCCTCAGACGGCGTCTCACCCACCGGGGAATTCTCCCCTGATGCTTCTTGCCGGTTGAATCAGCGATTGAAACAAATCTCATTTCCTTCAAATCAGGTCCCCGTTGTATTACCAGATAGTCCTTGTATCTTCCTTCGGCCAGTTCTACTGCTCCTAGACTATCATTGACAAAAAGAAGACGGCCCTTACCATGCCGGGCTGCTGTCATCATGAGGTGACTGACGGTGATTGGTCGTCGGCCACAATTCACACCATGATGACAAGATACTCATTTTCATCAGGCCCTTCTGAAGGCAAGGATTTCATGTTTGCAGCAAAACGAAATCGAATCCGAGCCCTGTCCCGCCATGC
>JAKJDA010000074.1:9596-9866 GCA_022706165.1 Candidatus Hydrogenedentota bacterium
ATCGTAGAAACTATCGCGGCATACCATGAAACTTCAGCTGCACTGATCTCGATCGTCAGCATTTCGTCCCTACGTTAGTTCGGTTGTGACGTCGACTAGGCCTTGTTCGGGTTCACCTGGCGCGAATTCGAGCGCTTCGATGGAGAGCATGCCGCTGATATCGCCGACGCTGGGTTTGAGTGCGGCGATGGTCTCGGCTTTGGCGGTGACGGTTGCCTTTTTCACGGGCGCCTTCATGCTGAGGTTCGCGGCGGCCTTGGCTTTGCGGAC
>JAKJDA010000075.1:0-6703 GCA_022706165.1 Candidatus Hydrogenedentota bacterium
GCTTTCCGGCGACGCGATTGAGGTGGCGCTCATCTGCACGAATTCCACATCCTCGCCACAAGTCGTCAAGGCCAAAACGCATCCCGAGTTCTGGACCCAAGGCGAAAACCAGCCGGAAGTGTGGTCATTCGACGGAAAAACCTGGTCGCTGTTCAGCCAAGCCGCAAACCCCGATCACAAAGCATGGGGACGGCTCCTCCACGGCGGCTCCATTCAACAGGCCGCGTTCTATCTGCCCAAACAAAAAATCGGCGTCGCCGCAGTCCTCGAAGGATCCTCCGGTTTTCAAAGTTTCTTCAACATCAACAAGGACGCCGAACACGTGAATCTGGAAGTCCTGCCCTCCGATGCGCCGCTTGCGCCCGGCGAAAGCCAGACAACGAAGACTGTGTATTCGGTGATTCAGAAACGGCCCGCAACAAAAAAATAAAACTGCTATCTTCATCGCCCCCTGCGAACGACCTTCTGCCAGCGTTACGCAATACCGGCTACGATGTGGCGAAGGAGGAATATCTCAGGGAATAATCCAACGATGGCGAGAATGAGATCGCTTTGCGGAAACGCCTGAGAAATATCCTGTCCAATAGACGGAATCTTCAGGCTCATGTCTCAGTCGCGGATTGAGGGCCAATCAGGGTATAGGGTAAATCTGCGGCAAGAAGTTGCGCACGGGAGGGCAAAGGCGCGCCTTTGTGTGTCCCGGGCTCTTCTTCAACACGCATGACTACTCTCGTAGCCATTTTGTCAACCACGCGAAGGCCTCGTCCTGGGCAGAGATCGGGAAGGAATGGGGGGCATCGTAGTAGGCGCAGCGAAACTGATCGGCGTGGCCGAGGGCGTCATAGACCCTGCGGATGATGGATTCAGCATCGCGCATCCCATCAAGGGGAAAGAGGGCATCCTTGTTGCAGTTGATGACCATAAGCGGACGCGGCGCGTTGAGAGTCACGACATCGGGCAGGTCGAGCCACGGGGTTTGGCCGGGGACGTAGACCATCCAGGTGTGGCGCGCGATGTGGGCGCGCAACAGCGATCTGTAGGTAGTCATCCATCCGGCCACGACGCCGCATTGGATGCGGGCATCCAGGGCGAAAAGGTGGGCGGCGCGGTATCCTCCGAGGGACAGCCCCACGCACCCCACGCGGCGCGTATCAACCTCGGGGCGCGTCAGCAAAAAGTCCAGGGCGGCCCGGTCACCCTGAAATAGGATGCCCGGCCACGTGGCCCCGGCCGCGAAGATCGTTCGTGCGACAAGTTCTTCCATCTGCCACGCGAAGCCCTGATAGGCGCGGACATAGTCGTCGCTGCCCGTAGCATACCGGCGCAGCGCTTCGGTGAGTCTGGGGGACACGGCGTCTGGTTCCAAGCGTTGCGCCCCGAAGTAGAACGCGTCCGGCGCCAGCACGACAAATCCCTGTCTGGCGAGTTCGTCGGCGTACGGCCTCCCCCCGTAGGATTCGCGGATATGTGCCTGAAGAGGCTGCGACGGGGTGTCGGTCAGGGCGATTTTTTCCTTGCCATGATAGTAGAACCCGCCATGGTCGTGCAGGGCAATGACGGCGGGCGCAGGTCCTGTCAGCCGATCGGGTATTAGGAGAAACGCCTCGGTTGCTCGGTCGGACGTGACGGCATACCGCACAAGATGCCGTGTGTAGCCGTTCATCTCGATGGATGATAGCACCTCTGCGTTTGGCGAAACCGGGGCGGGCGCGTAACACAACAGTTCGCGCATCTTGGCGCGACCGCGCGCCCGCCACTCTTCGACGTCAGGCCACGACTGCGATTGCCACGATAATGCCGGATGCCTTTGTGAAAATGCCGCCAGAAACCCGTAATAATTGCCGACATCACACACAGTTTGTGTCTCCTGCTGCTAACGCATTGCCTTTTTGTATAGATTCTCTTTGCCGAATCTGCGATATTGACGTGCTGTTGCGTTATAAATTGATCGCGTCTGGATTCCATTATGTATGAGGGAGGCGCCGGATGAAAACGCATTTCGCAGGCGCGATGGTTTCGGTTGCCGCCTTGCTCGCCGCTACTGCCGCGTCCGCGTCCGCGCCATGGCTCGAACCAGGCCGCTATGGCGAGGTGCGCGTCGTTGTGGCAGAGTCGGCTTCGCCGAGTGAACGCACAGCCGCCACGGAATTTCAAAAGCACTGGCAGCAATGCACCGGCCACGCGCCCCCTATCGCGACAACACCTGCCCAAGGAAGCGTCTCGGTATGGATCGGCCGTGTCGGACTGCCCGAATCGTTGTTGGCGACCGTGAATCTCGAAGGACTGGGCGACGACGGGCTCTGCATTCGCACGGCCACGCCCCACGACTTGCTTATTGTAGGCGGACAAAAACGCGGCACGCTGTACGGCGTCTATCAGTTTTTTGAGGACTACATGGGCGTCCGCTGGCTCGCGCCGGATGCAACCTACATTCCACCGGATTGCAAGCCGATTCCGCAAATCGACTTCCGCTATGTCCCCGCGCTCTGGTATCGCGACACGGACTACTGGATGTTTACGTGGCGCCCGGAGTTCGCGGTCAAGCACCGTTTCAACGGCGATCACCTGTTTCGCATTCCGGAGCACATGGGCGGGAACATCGAGTTCGTCAATGCCACCAGCAGTTCGCTGCTCAGTTTCGTGAGCCCCGAAGAGTATGGCAAGACCCACCCAGAATACTTCTCCGAGGTCAACGGCATACGACTCGTTGAGCCCCGCGACACGCAAATATGTCTCACGAACCCCGACGTGCTGCGCATCACGATCGACAAGACCTTGCGGCTTCTTCGCGCCGCGCCGCCTGCTCGGCGAATTGTGACCATTGCCCAGATGCAGACAGGAACCTTTTGCGGGTGCGATCCGTGCCGTGCCATGCACGAACGGGAAGGAGGCGACAGCGGCGCACTGCTGGCCTTCGTCAATCAGGTGGCCGAGGCCGTGGAGAAGGAGTTCCCGGACGCACGTATCAAGACGTCGGCCTTTGGCGCCACGGCGATGTCTCCCAAGACGGTTCGGCCTCGCGACAACGTAATCGTGGAAATGTGCGCGGCGGGGTGCGATTTCACGAAACCCTATGCGGCTTCCTCGAGCCCTTTCAACAGCACATTTCGCAAGAATCTCCGGGCATGGTCCGGAATGACCAATACCCTGTTTGCCTGGGACTGCACCCAAAATCGCTACTCCTTCCAGCAACCCCATCCGAACGTCGATGTGCTTCAGCCCAATATCGCCTTTTTTGTGAAAAACGGCGTTACAGGCCTGTTTGCGCAAGGGGCCAAATCGCCGCACAGCGACTTCGACATGCTGAAAGCGTATCTCCTGTCGCATGCCGTCTGGAACCCGAACGTGAACTGGGAATCCCTCTATGCCGAGTTCCTTGATTTGTACTACGGCCCGGCCGCCCCGTATCTCCGCGAGTATCTGGACCTCGCCAAGGCCGCCGTCGTGGACGCCGGCTTCAACCTCACAGCCTCGAGCAATATGGATTGGGTGACCTTCGAATTCGTCGAGCAGTCGAAGACGTTGTTCGAGAAGGCTTTTGCGGCGATCGGCGCCAATGAAACGCTCCGGCAGCGCCTGAACTACGCCTATTTGCCCGTGCAGCACGCGGCGCTGATGTGCCCGCCGCGCGCGGAAATGATGGGAAACACCTGTGTCGTGTCGCGACCGCCGAGCCAAACCTTTGACGAGTACTGGGACATGATCATGCGGTACGGGGTCACCTACAACGGCGACGGCCCGATCCTTGACTTTCGCGCACAACTCGATAGCCAAACCCCGCCGCGGCGGCAGGAAGTGCAGATCCAGCGAGTCGAAAACGCGCATTGGGAAGTGTATGCCGCGGAGGAGCTCTCGGGGGCGGTGCTTTCTATGCGCGACAAGCGCAGCGGCGTGGACTGGTTTAAACCTGCCGATGGGGTCAGCAGCACGGCGCATCGGCTACAGGATTGGGAGGTGATGGATCCCGAAAAGCCTCTCCAGGAAAAAGGTATCGGTTCACCGTACACCTTGACCGCTCAGACGAAGGACAGCCTTACCTATGAGACAAAACGCGACGACGGGCTTGTTGTGCGGCGGACCATCACGCTTGAACCCGGTTCGAAGTCCGTCGAAATTACGTTCGAGGTGGAGAACACGAGTTCGGTCGCGTTGGTGCCGCGCGTGAAGCTACACCCCGAGTTCTGGACGCAGGGCGATTGCCCGCCGGAATTCTGGGTGGAACGGGACGGGCAGTGGAAAAAACACAGCGGCCCGGCGCAACCTTTCCAGCGATGGGGCGGTGGCCTGATCGAGCGCGATGGCGTGACGCGATGGGCAATCCATCTCCCAAAGAAAGGCTTGACGCTCATCAACACCGTGCAGGCCGAAGAAATCCAGAACCTGTTCTTCTACTTCAACCAGGACCGTCAAGTAGCCAACTTGGAAGTGCTGCCGCTTCTGACGCCGCTTAACCCCGGCGAAAAACGCAGCGTGCATCTGGCGTATGCCATGTCGCGAAAGGCCCCGCGTTCTCGTTAATTGTTTCGGAGACGCCTTGTAGGAGATGCCGATGGTAACGTATGCAGTGGTCTTTGCGGCCGTTATGCTGTCTGCGCCGGAAAACGGAGCGACGCCCCCCTTGCCGACGCTCCCGACCGTCGTCGAGCGCATCAGCGACAACGTCTCGACGGGCATGATTCACGGGTGGCACAGCAACCACCTGCTGAAGTACAAAGGCGTTCTCTATGCTGACGGGCGCGTCGACGATCCCGCGGCGAACAACGAGACCTCCATCGGCGCGTCGCCCGGCAACGCGTGGGCATGGGGCGGCGCGTTTTTCCGTCGCACGCCGGACGGACAATGGGAAAAGGTCCGGTCAACCCTCGAATCAACCTACCTGTCGTTGATGGCGCCCGATGGACGCCTGTGGGATGTCGCCCCGTCGAGTTTTGACATGGCCGAAGTGATTCGCATGACCAATCCGCTGGACTTTTCCACCTTCGAGGTCGTGTACAGCGGCACTTGCGCCTACATGGGCGCGGGCATGAGCCCCGAAGGCAATTTCCTGATGCTTCATGCCGAGTCCAAGGACATCGCGGCCTTTCGCCCCAACGCGATCATCAGCGCCTTCTACGATCAATCGACGGGAAAATGGCACAAACAACGGTTCGTGACGCCGGAAGGCCGCTATGGATACATTGGCATTCTCCTCAAGGGAAAGCGCGCGCTGGCGGTGCTAAACTCGGCCATCAGCGATCCGAAAGCGAACCCGGATTTCCCGCACTACTCGTGGCGGCATGTGCGCGTGGCTAGCTGCGACGACCTGACTAAGGACAAGTGGGTGAACAAGGGGTTCCTGATGCCCGAATACGGGGCAACGTCGCTTCAGGACTTCATCGAGGGACCCGACGGAAACGGCTACCTCGCGTACTCCTATGGCGAGGCAAACACCCTCGATGAATGGCGCAAGACGCCCACCCACCACTACATCGCTCGTATCAGGCACGACCTGAGCGCCGAGGTCTTCCCCACCACGTTGAACGCAAGTTCGACCCGGATTCTGATCGACAGTAAAGGCAACTGGTACGTGTTGGGCCGCGCGTCGGATTCGGAGCTTCATCTCTGGGCAATAGACCCCACGAACGGATTCAAACCTACCCGCGAGTACGTTCTGCCGGGGACAAAGAAACTCGAAGGCTACGTGATCCATCCGCTCCGCCCTGAACGTTTCGGCGGCGAGGATGACGGCGACACAATTCATGTCGTGTCGGCCTGCTATGTGGATGAGAACGGTCAGCCGCCCGCGGCAGGACAAAAGGCGCACCACGCAGAACTATGGCACGCCCAATTCTCGCTGCCCGTCGAATAGCGGTTCTTCAACATCCCCGCATCCCCGCGCCCCATCACGCCCGTTTGGCGGCGCCTTCGCGAATGTGGATAATGGCGCACGGCATAAGCGTTGCCAAACCGGGGAAACGCAGCAAACAGGCATGCGATAAGCAGAATCATCATGAAAATCACGCAACATATCCTGGCCATGATCGCACTCGCGGCAGTGTTCCTTTTATCAACGGGCTGTCCCTCCGGATCCGTTGAGGGCGTTGTCGTCGATGCCCGGGGCGAAACCTTGCACGGCGTGGCCGTCACCATCGAAGGCATCTCGGCGCATGGACTCACCAACAGCCTCGGCAGGTACCGCTTGCCATGTCCCGCAGGGCCCGTGACGCTTTCCTTCGCCAAAACGGGATACACCTCGGGCCGCCTGGAATTGCCCGGCTCGCACGCCCGCTCCGTACAACCCCCTCCGGTCGTGCTGTGGCCGTTGCCCGACGCCAAAGGCGTCCACTTCTTCGATCATTTCCGGTACGCGCGCACCGCCTCCGCCGAGCCACAACCCTACCTTTCGCCCGTGTCCGGAACGGTCTACGGAACGCCCCACTGGTCCGACGTCGTCACGACCAATCCGGAACCCATGCTGGTGGCCTTCAAACTGCCCGCACGAAACGTGCATATGGCGCGACTCGAACTAGCCGACGTCACTCCCCAAAACACATCGGGAAAAACCGCCCCCATCGAAGTATGGACGCCTGCCGAAGACATTCCCGTCAGCGCAAAGGCCATCTCCGACCCCGCGCAAGAATCCGCCCTCTTCCAAATCGAACTGCCAGGCCCCCTGCGAGCCGGAACATACGCCGTCCATTGGGGATCCTTGCAGGGCGACGCC
>JAKJDA010000075.1:6713-9860 GCA_022706165.1 Candidatus Hydrogenedentota bacterium
CCTCTTCTACTTCAGCGTCGTCGACGCCGGACAAGCCATTTCGACCGCCCCTGCCGCCGCCACATCCAACGAAGATTCGAAAAACGCAGGACAAGACCCCCAAAAAAGAAAACGATAAAACCATCCTCGAAATCCGTGGACATCTCAAAAAAAAGCGGGCCGAGGAAACCCCGGCCCATCTATCTTCACTCGCAAAACCGCCGAAATCCGGCCGTTCCGCAAGTTATTTTAGAGGCCTCGGAAATCACTCTCCGGGGCCTCCGCGGAAGGAGAAACGCCACATGTGGCGCTGACCGCCTAGATTGTACCACGACCCGAAGAAGAACGCAACTGTTTTGATCACAAAGGGTTAGATAAGAAAAATGAGGTATTTTTAGCAAAAATGAAAGATTTTGACAATAATTATCTTGCCAAACCCAGAAAAACAGCCTAAATTCAATCAACTAAATCCAGGTCTTCTCCGCCACACGACCTCTCGATGAAACAAAACCGTCCGTAAACGGATAGTACCGGAGCCAGATATCTTCGTCCCGTGATCCTGAAATGAGATGCGATATTGTTGTTACAATGCGTTTCACGATCCCCATGTGGCCGTGCGCACGGACGCACGATACGTCCCCCGGCAATACAAATGCGCCGATGAAAGGATGCCGACCTTGAACAAAACGACTGAAACCAAGACCTCCCAGAATCATGTGCGCCGCCTCCCATGGCGATGGGCCGCCGTTTGGGGGGCGCTTTGGGCCTTGCTTCCGGCATTGGCGCATGCGGAACCGGAAACGCCAATAGCCGCGCTGCAAAAAACACTCACGCAACATTGGAAGGACATCCGGGCCTTGCGCGGCGACATCTCCCTATCCGGCGACGCGGGGCTGTTGCCGGGAATCCCCCTGCAATCGGACGGTTCCGGAACGCTCTCCGCCATGAAAAGCGGCAAGACGCTGCTGGTGCGCCTGGACTTGACCAACACGGTGAGCGTGCGTTCGGAAACACAGTCGGCAGGCCTGCGACAACGAATTGTCACGGTCTTCGACGGAACAACCCAGAACACGCTCACCGAAATGTTCGGTCAAAAACTGCTGACGCAATCGGAACCCGCCGTGAATTTCGCGGCATTGGCCCCGCTGACGGGCGAAGCATTGTTCCGCATGCTCGACGAAGACTATGACATCTCGATCCTGCCCGAACAAAAGGTCGACGGACAAACGGCGCATGTGCTGCAAGGCGTGTTGCGCACGGCATACGACAACGGACTCGAACCCGGATCGAAGCTGACGCTGTGGTTCCGCGCACGCGACGGCATGCCAATCATGACCCGAATGACGGATGCGCGCGGCGCGACCGTCCTGCAAATCCACTATGCAAACATCCAGAAAAACCCGCCGCTGACCCGTGAGAGCTTTTCCCTGCACGCACCCCCAAGCGCCGTCGTCGCGGACCAGACGCGATGACCATCGGACCGCGTCGGCCACGCGCCGTTTTTTTGACACCCGCCCGGCAATCATGATAGCATCGCCGCCCACGTCAAACGGCCCATGACGGCCGTCGGAGGTACTACGTTCTCTCATGGTTATCGGCACAAATTCGCGCAGCACGCTTTTCGACGTTTTCCACACCGGCGTTCGAGCCGTTATCAAGGATTTGGGAGTCCCGGAAGAAGTCCGGTTCACGACAGCCCACTGCACGTTGCTTGCCCGCGCAAACGACATGAGCAAAAAAGTGGACCAAATCCGCATCGAGTTCCACCTCAAGGACAGCGCCGATCCAACACAGATGAAATTGGCCGTCGAAGCCACCAAAATCCCGCATCACATGGCCATAAGCGACGGGCAATGCCTGCTGACGCTGCCCGCCTTCGAATGGCGCCAAATGCCGCAATTGCTTCCCATCGACGGCATCGTCGAAAAATTCTCCGTCCGCTCGTGCCGTTCGTGCTCATGGCAGGTCAGCGTCGAAAAATTCCGCACCTTCGGCGTCAACATCAACGTGCTCATCGAAGAAATGCAAGCGCGCAAAGCCTCGGACATTCATCTGCGCGCAGGCTCCCCCCCCTACATGCGCGTCGACGGCGACCTGTTTCCTCTGGACATGCCCGTCCTCAGCGCAGAAGACATGCGCGAGATCATCTTTCACCTGGGCGGCGATGAAGAACTCAACCGGCTGATGTCGGACCGCGAAATCAGCTTCCAATACCACCTCGCGGGCGTGTGCTACCTGCGCTGCAGCGGCTACATCAAAATGGGCGCGATGGCCCTCGCCATCCGATACATCCCCGAAGAACCCGTCCCCTTTGAAAAATTGGACCTCCCGGAAACCGTGCGTTCGGTGGCGGACGCCCACCGCGGCCTCTTCCTCGTGTGCGGCATCACCGGAAGCGGCAAGTCAACGACCCTTGCGGCCATGCTCGACTACATCAACAGCACCCGGCACGCCCATATCATTTCAATCGAAGACCCCATCGAATTCGTATACCGCGACAAAAAAAGCGTCATCTCCCAACGCCAGGTTGGACGCGACACCTACAGTTTCGCCAATGCCCTGCGCGGCGCGTTGCGCGAAGACCCGGACGTCATCCTGGTGGGCGAAATGCGCGACATGGACACCATCCGCGCGGCGATCAGCGCCGCGGAAACCGGACACCTCGTCTTCAGCACCCTCCACACGATGACAGCCGTCGACACCGTCAACCGCATTATCAGCTACTTCCCGCAAGCCGAACGCGACCTGATCCGGCAGGAATTGGCATACACGTTGCGCGGCGTGGCCTGCCAACGGCTCCTCAAGCGCAAAGGCGGCGGGCGCGTGCCGTGCGTGGAAGTCCTGCTGGGCGGCAAGCCAATCGTCCGCGACGCCATCCTCGAAGGCGACATCGGACGCCTCTACAGCATCATCGATCGCGATCAAGCCATCTCCGCGTGCAGCGACGAAGAGGCCTTCACGCGCGTGACTTCCGGCATCAAAAGTTCGGAAGGCCGCAAGCTGCTCGGCTAAATCGCAACGCATTTGGATTCTCGCGTGAAAATTTTTCGCAAACGCATGGTTCGAGCGGAAAATGAAAAGGCGCTCACCGCGAAAATCGTATGAATGCGAAACCCAAACACGCTAAGCGCGCGTCGGCGTTGAGGGGCCTATCGTGACCGGAACCCT
>JAKJDA010000076.1 GCA_022706165.1 Candidatus Hydrogenedentota bacterium
ACTTGACGGATTTCAGCCTGAAAAACCAAATCCTGCACCTCCAACCCAACGATTTGCCCCGGGACGTCCAGATACCCAACCTGATCGCGTACAGTCTCATGTACGTGATTGCCGGGTATTGCATCGCCTACTGGATTTTCCGCCGAAAGGAGTTCTGATACCGCTATGCGGCGTTATCCTAATCTCTCGCTAGGAATCTTGGTGGCCGTGGTGTGGGCGGCCGCCGCATGGCAAGGCCAACGCGTGCAACACCTGCGTGACAGCGATCGGTTCTACCGCTGGATCATCGCCGCTTCCACGCAAAGCAGCCTCCTCTTGGAACTGACCGAACAAATCAGCAACGATCCCACAAAACCCAAGATGATGGACCGCGATCTGTTTCAGGCCATTACGGATATCGCGGAGACCGAACTGCCCGACGTGCCCTTGCCCGAAGACGTCCCCGCCCAGAGCGCGGAGGAATCCAAGATCATCCGCACGGTCAAGTACGTTCCCAACAGCCCTGCGCTCTGGGCCCTGGCCCAAAGCGACGTCCTGGCGCGGCAACGCGCGGATTTCCTGACCTATTGGCGCGAAAAACGCCTGGCAAGCGTCGGCTCCCAACTCGACGTCGACGTGATGTATGCCAGCGAAAGCACCACGGCAAGCTTGGCGAATCTCTTCTTTGGGTTCCGCAAGATGGCGGCCAATTTGCTATGGCTTGAGGTGGACAAATACTGGCATGCGGGCATGCTGCATCGCATGGTTCCCTTGATGAACCTGACCGTGACGCTCGATCCCAACTTCGTCGACGCCTACCTCATCGGCGCCTGGCATCTGGCGTACAATGCGACGGCGCCCCTGCCCGACACCCCGGAAAAAGACAAGAAATACGACTCCGATCGCGACGTCTACCTGGGGCTCAAGGAAAGCTATTACTACCAAGCCGTCGATTTTCTGAAAGACGGCATACGCAAAAATCCTAGCGACTACCGGCTCTATTTCGACTTGGGTTTCGGCGTGTATTCGGAAAAACTCAAAGACTACGCCAATGCCGTCCGCTATCTTAAATACGCGGTGCAGTACCTGAAACACGACATCTGGGTGCCCCGAACCCTCTACATAGCATACCAGCGCAACGGTCAGCACCAAGAAGCCATCGACGGATGGAAACGGTATCTGGAGCGCAACCCGACAAACGTGAACGCACCGCGCTTCATTCAATACAACGAGGCGTTTCTGGCCGAAAAGACGATGCGGGCTTCCCTCAAGGAAAAAGAAAACGCCCACGAGGCGCTGCTTCTTGCGCAGCAACAAGATACGGACCCTGCGGCGTTGTCGGAGGCGCAAGCGGCATACGATGCGATCGAAAAGGATTATGAGGCCAAGGCGGCTGCGACGTACGCGAAGTGGCGCGCCGTGCTTGAGGCTCCGGGCGGTTCCGACGATCCGCTTGCGATTGCGCACCTCCGCATGCTCGAGGCGCAGACGCTCGAGGAAAAGGGACAAAGCTACGAGGCGATAGCCGTCCTTACCCAGGCGCGCACCGAGTCCAGCGAGGTATTCCTCGAAGCGTCGGACCGCATCATCGAGATCAAAAAGAAGGCCCATATTCCCCTGAACGCATCCGAAAAAATGGAATTGGAACGGCGCGAAGAAGCCAATCGGATTCGCGCCGAGCGCGCCCGGCAAAAGGATCAATAGCGCGCCAACGCATCCATCCACAACGAAGGGGATTGTCCGCGCGTCAGGGCACGCACGGGCGGACAAAGTTGACGATCCGCCGCCGGCATCCTATCATGGGTGTATACATTGCCTCGCCGGATTTTCGCTCGCATGCGGCATTTCTCAAAATGCTTGCTGCAAAAGCCGGATGGCGCAGGCGTGTAACGGGTTGCTTTGGGAGTCTGCCTGCACTTACGGAAATCCAAGCTGTGCTTACAGATACATCGTTTAGTCGTATGGAGCGCAATCTGACGCGCGTGCGGGATCATATCGAAACAGCAGCGCTTCGGGCGGGCCGTCGGCCTTCCGATGTGCGCATAATCGCCGTAACGAAAAGCGTGGGGTTGCCCGAAGTTCATGCCCTGTGGAAACTAGGCGTTCGAGACTTCGCCGAGAACCGACTCGACAGCGCCCGAGAAAAAATCGCGGGATTCACGTTCCGCCCGACCTGGCACATGATAGGAAACGTGCAGCGACGGAAGGCGCGCGAGGTCGTGCAGCTATTCGACGCGATCGATGCCGTGGACCGGCCTGAACTCGCGCTGGAACTCGAGAAACGTTGCGCCGAGTTGGGCCGTACATTGCCCGTGTTGCTGGAAGTCAACGTCTCGCACGAGGCGACCAAGCACGGAGTCGGGCCGGAACAATTGCCAGGCCTTCTGGACGCGGTGGATCAATGCCCCCATCTGCGCGCCGAAGGCTTGATGACCATGGCCCCATTCGAGGCCGATCCGGAAGCGACGCGTCCGGTTTTTGCGACGTTGCGTGAACTGGCCGATCAGTATGGCCTGCACGAATTGTCGATGGGCATGACCAATGACTATCAAGTCGCCGTCGAAGAAGGCGCAACCCAGGTCCGCATAGGGACCGCATTGTTTGAGCAGTAGCGGAGCAAGTGCGAGGGGGAACGAATGAAGCAGAAGCTCGAGGATATCCAGAGGATGGCCCTCGCCGAAATCGACGCGGCTGGGGACCTCAAAAACCTCGACGATACACGCGTCAAGTATCTCGGACGAAAAGGCGCGCTGACCGACATCCTGCGCGGTCTGGCGCACGTTACGCCCGAAGAACGGCCCGTGCTTGGCCAATTGGCGAACGACGTCAAGGACATCATTTCCACGCGGATTGAAGCGCGCTTGCGTGTGCTGGAAGAACAGGCGTCGGCGCAAAAAACGCAAAGCGACTCTCTCGACCTATCCCTTCCCGGCAGACGTCCCCGCAAAGGCCATCTCCACCTCGTCTCTCAGATCACCGAAGAGGTCGTCGATATCTTTACCGAACTCGGGTTTCAGGTCGCCTCAGGACCCGAAATCGAGACCGAATACTACAATTTCGACAGTCTCAACATTTCGCCGGACCATCCTGCACGAGACAGCCACGACACCTTTCATGTAAGGCCCGGCATCGTCCTGCGCACGCACACGTCTCCCGTGCAAATGCGGGTCATGGAAAAGATGCCGCCCCCGGTCGCCGTGGTGGTTCCCGGCAAGGTGTATCGCGTGGACTACGACGCCAGCCACAGCCCCATGTTCAACCAAGTGGAGGCTCTCCTGGTAGACAAACAGGTCAGCTTCGCCGACTTGAAAGGAACGCTGCTGTTCCTGGCCCATCGTCTGTTCGGCAAAAACACCAAGGTGCGATTCCGGCCCAGCTTTTTCCCCTTCACCGAACCCTCCGCCGAGATCGACATCTCCTGCACCGTCTGCGGCGGTTCGGGGTGCCGTGTCTGCAAGAACTCCGGATGGCTCGAGATAGGCGGCTGCGGCATGGTTCATCCCGAGGTGTTTCGGTACGCAAAATACGACTATGAGAACTTCACCGGCTATGCGCTTGGAATGGGCCTGGACCGTATCGCCATGCTCAAGCACCGCGTCAACAACATTCACCTTTTCTTTGAAAACGATGTGCGTTTCTTGGAGCAATTCTAACATGCGCGTTTCGCTCAATTGGCTGAAAGACTACGTGGATTTCACCGCCGACGCCGATGCCCTCGCCCATCAACTCACGATGTTGGGACTCGAAATCGAATGGATCGAGCGGAACGGCGCGGAAATATCGAACGTCGTGGTGGGCCGCATCCTCTCCATCGAACCCCATCCCAACGCGGACAAACTCGTTGTTTGCCGGACGGATGTGGGCAGGGGAGAGGCCCTGCAGATCGTCTGCGGCGCGAAAAACATGAAAGAAGGCGATGTGGTTCCGACGGCGATCCTCGGGGCCGCGTTGCCCGGCGGATTCACGATTGAACGCCGCAAAATGCGCGGGATCGAATCGCAAGGAATGATGTGCTCCAAGCGCGAGCTAGGCCTTGGCGACGATCATCAGGGACTGTACATTCTCAGCCCGGACCTGCCCATCGGCGCGGACGTCAAACCGTTGCTCGGACTCGATGACACGGTTTTCGAAGTCTCCATCACCCCCAACCGCGGCGACTGGGCCTGCATGATCGGCGTCGCCCGTGAAATCGCGGCCAAGAACGGCGTTCCACTGCGCATCCCCGATCTTCACGTTCCGGAAGGCGATCGTCCCGCCGAAGACTACGCCGCCGTAAACATCGAAGCGCCGGACCTTTGCCCCCGCTACATCGGACGCGTCCTGCACGGCGTCAAGATCGGGCCGTCGCCCGAATGGCTGCAGCAACGCCTGATAGCCGCGGGACAGCGTCCCATCAGCAATATCGTTGACATCACGAATTACGTGATGCTCGAAACAGGCCAGCCCTTGCATGCCTTCGACCACGACAAACTGAACGAGCGCCGCATCGTTGTCCGGACGGCGCGCCCAGGCGAGACGCTGGAAACCATCGACGGCCAGCCGCGCCGTCTGACCGAAGAGATGCTGGTCATCGCCGACGCCAGCCGGGCCGTCGCCCTCGCGGGCATAATGGGAGGAAGCAACAGCGAAGTGGGGGAGGGCACGGTCAATATCCTCCTCGAAAGCGCCTACTTCAACCCCGTTTCCATTCGACGCACCTCGCGCGCGCTAGGCTTGCAAACCGAGGCATCGGCGCGGTTTCAACGCGGCATCGACCCAGAAATGACCCTCTACGCAGCGAACCGAGCCGCCGCCTTGATGACCCAACTGGCAGGGGGGACGATTGCGGCGGGAGCCATCGATGTCTACCCAAAACCCGTCATGCGCCCTGCGGTCTCTCTGCGTTTTGCCCGGGCAAACACGCTCCTCGGCACGGAATTCGACCCACAGAGGCAAATCCAGCGCCTCAGATCCCTGGGGTTTGCGCTCATTTCAGAAACATCCGACGCATGCACCGTGCAGGTCCCCTCATGGCGTCCTGACGTTTCCTTGGAAGTGGACCTGATCGAAGAAGTGGCGCGTCTCGACGGCTATGACGACATCCCCATGTCCCTGCCCAAAGTGCATCCGGTCGACGCCGTGCTGGCCCCGGAGAACAGGCCCCTGAAAGACATCAAGCATCTCCTTGTTTCACTGGGGCTCACCGAAATGCTCCACTGGAGCTTCGGGGCGCCCGACGAAGCGGTCAAAACGGGGCTGCATGACCGCTATGCCCAGATGGTCCTGCTGCAGAACCCCTTGTCCGAAAACCATGCCGCCATGCGCACGACTCTCTTGCCGGCGCTGTTGGCATCCATCGCGGCAAATATCAACCACGGCGCCCCGGACATCGCCGCCTTCGAGCTCGGATGCGTATACCAGGACCTGCCCGGCGAACCCTTGCCAACCCAATCCCATCATCTGGCGGTCGCACTCTGCGGGAAATACATGGCCAAACACTGGAGCCTGCCCGAGCGCACGGTTGATTTCTATGACATCAAGGGCATTTTTGAGTCCATCGCCGATTATTTTGGCCTCGAATATGCCCTTGAGCCGATCGACGCGATGCCGTTGATGAACCCCGGCGCCAGCGCCGGCATACGTCGGCTATCCGACAATACGCCACTCGGATGTATCGGCGCAGTGAGCGCCCAAGTGCTCAAAAATTACGATATTCACCAGGACGTGTTTATCCTCCAATTGGAACTCGACCCCCTGCTTGTCGCGCCGAAACCCGTCGCCACATTCCGGCCGCTCCCAAAATTCCCGCCTAGCCTGCGCGACTTGGCTGTGGTTGTCGACGCGCACACCCCGGCGGCGGAGCTTCGCGCTGCGGCGTTGAAAGCTGGGGGAGAACTGCTCAAGCGAGTCGACATCTTCGATGTCTATACGGGAAAACCCATTCCAAACGGCAAAAAAAGCGTCGCGCTCAGTCTGGCGTTCCAGTCAGAAGACAGAACTCTCACCGACGCCGACACGAACGCATCCATGGAAGCCATTCTGGTCGACCTGACCAAACGTTTTGAGGCAATCCTTCGATGAATCCCATGCTTGCCCGACAAATGGAAACCCTCCAGGAGACCCTGGACGAACTCGGGCAGGCCGTCGATGCGCTTCTCAAAAAACTTGCCGACGGGCGAGAGCAAAAAGACCAGATTCTCCAAGACCACTGGAGAACGCAAAAAACGGCCAAGACCCTCGAACGCCTCGGCGAAGACTACGATAAGATTCTTGAAAGTAACCAACACCTCCTCGAAGAACGAGTCGCGATCCGGGAGCGCCTCCAGCACATTCTCGCGCTTACCCGAACCCTCGCCAGCGAATACGGCCCATGACTACGGAAACCATATCCGTTGAACTCGGCAGAACGCGCCTCACCATTCCCGTCTACGGAGACCCAGAAAAAACGCTGCAACTCGTCGCGCGGGTGAACGAACAGTTAACCGCCATCGAAAAGTCTGCATCTCGCATTGATACGCAAACCTTCGCACTTATGACAGCGCTTCATTTTGCCGCAGAGGCGGACCGCGAAAGACAGGGCCGAGAGGCCGACTCGCGAGACCTAATCAAACTCCTCGAAACCCTCAGCACAACCCTGCGCGCTCTCCTGACCAAAATTCAGTCTCAGTCCTGATAGAATCGCGGAACCCTAAATTGCCCATCGGACGCAGGCGACTGCGCTGGAGCCTACCTGGTCAGAGCAGAGTTTTTTGGTTCACAAGACCGTCGGGAGAGTGGATTTATCGCCCATTATTGCGTCTGATAATATATATTATGTTGTTTTTATGCGCAGATATGCTCTGGCTTTGTGGGTAATGAAATCTTCTTTATCGCTTCCTTTGATTGGATGGATGTCATATTTTTACCTAAGTCCGAATGTTAAAAGAAGGCTGCAATCTATTTATGCATAATGAATTACGATGAGATCACGGAATGTGATGGATCGCGCCGAGGCAGAATTTTCAGTGGTTGCGTTCTGGATAGGCCCAAACGCAATGAAACATAATGAAACGCGCTGGGCTGATTTTGTGCAGACGAGCCGGAAATGGTTCTGTTTGGTCCAATGATTTGGAAGCGTGACATGACGAGGAGAAAACTGGAGCGGGATACGGGGTTCGAACCCGCGACATCCAGCTTGGGAAGCTGGCACTCTACCAACTGAGTTAATCCCGCTCCGAAAGTGATTCCTATTCTAGCATGGTCGCGATCGCTTGTCAACATCACTATCTTTGCTGAAATCTCATTCAGTTATCCCCCGTATCTTGAGGCTTGGTTTTTTGCCAGAAACAGCGTAGAATACGCACTCGAATTTCCTTCTTGACAGAGCCGTGAAAGTATGACATGATGGCGCGTGCTTGAAATAATATTCAGTATTTAGGAGGAGGGACCATGGCTACGAGCAGGGACAACAAGGAAAGCGCCAAAAAAGATGATATGAAGACCAAGGCGCTCGATATCGCGGTTTCTCAGTTGGAGAAGCAGTTCGGCAGGGGGACTTTGCTGCGGCTGGGCGACGATCACTTTGTCAATCGGGTGAATGCCATTTCCACGGGAAGTCTTTCGTTGGACATGGCCACGGGCCTGGGCGGTCTCCCCCGCGGTCGCGTCGTTGAAGTTTTTGGCCCCGAGTCGTCTGGGAAGACCACCCTGGCTCTGCATGTTGTCGCCAACGCCCAAAAAGAAGGCGGCATCGCCTGTGTCATTGACGCGGAACATGCCCTGGACCCGACCTTTGCCACCCGCTTGGGGGTGGACATTGAAAATTTGCTGGTGTCTCAGCCGGACAACGCAGAGCAGGCTCTGGAGATATGCGAGACGCTCGTACGAAGCAACGCGGTGGACGTCATCGTTGTCGATTCGGTTGCAGCCCTTGTTCCGAAGGCGGAGGTGGAGGGCGAAATGGGCGATTCCCATATGGGATTGCAGGCGCGCCTCATGTCCCAGGCGCTCCGAAAACTGACCGCCGCCATTAGCCGTTCCAAAACCCTAGTCATTTTTATCAACCAGATACGCGAGAAAATCGGCGTCATGTTCGGCAGCCCCGAAACCACCACAGGGGGGCGCGCCCTGAAGTTCTATGCCAGCATGCGCATCGACGTGCGCCGCATTGCCGGCATCAAGGAACGCGAACAGGATATTGGAAACCGGGTCCGCGCCAAGGTAGTCAAAAACAAACTAAGTCCTCCCTTCCGGCAAGCCGAATTTGATATTCTGTTCAGCGAGGGCATTTCCCGGGAAGGGGATATCCTTGACTTGGCGGTGGCCGAAAAGCTCATCCAGAAGAGCGGCGCGTGGTTTTCTCTCGACGGAGAAAATCTCGGTCAAGGGCGAGAAGCGACACGACTATACTTGAAGAACAATCCGGAAGTATGCAAGCAGTTGCGCGCAAAAATCTTAGAGATGCGTGGATTCGAGGCCGGCGCGTTTTCGCCTTCCAAAGAAGACCTCGATGAGTCCGCCGAGATCGATCCGGAACTTGAATGACGGGATCACGTGAGTTCAAAACGCGGGATTTTGCGTAAAGGGCGTGCAGCAAGGCTGGCTCTAGCGGCGCTGGTGTTGTTTTCGGCGCTGCTGGCAGGAGGGGTGCTGTTTGCCAAACACAAGCTGGAGACACTGCGCGCTGCCGTCATTGGGCTAGCCGAGGCCAAGACCGGGGCGGCGATCGCGTTTCGAGTCGCGTCGATTTCTGGATTCCGGAGTGTTCGGGTCGAAGACGTGACCATCCGCTACGTTTCCGCAAACGATATTTCCGTTGTGTTGGATGTTCCCGAGATCTATTTCGTCAGCGATTTAGGATCGTTGCTGAAGGGGGCCGCGGCGGTCAGCCAAATCGAAATCAGACAGGCGCGCCTGCAAGTGGATATGCCTGCTGAAAGCGAAAAATCCCTGCCTTCTTCCCGTTTCGGACTGGAACTGTCGCTTCCTTTTTCTTCCTTTTTCCCGCTTCATGTGACGGGAAAAGACTGTAGCGTGGAACTGCGGAATCTTCCCGGCGGCGTCTCGCTTCCGCTCGATCGCGTCGAGATGGACCTTTCCTATTCGCCCGCTTCAGGGGTTGTGAGCGGGACGTTGGGCGCTTCGCACACGGGATGGCCGGATAGCCGCTGGGAGGTGGAACTGATCCGCTTTGCTTCGTCTCATGATTTTGACGTGCGGGCCGAGAGCCGCACGATCTCAATGGACGAGATCAGAGACTTTGCCCCAGGGTTCCATGCGACGACGACGGGCCAGGTGAGCGTTTCTCAATTCAGGGTCTCCAGCGATTCCGACCGGAAACTGATCATGTTGGCGTCGGGGCTTTTCGATTCCATGATTTTCCAAACGCCCAAACTCTCGCTGCCTCCATTGAATGGCGCATTTCGGCTAAACGGCGAATACGATACGCTGGCGCGACGGTTCCAGGTGACTTCCGCCCATGTCAGCTCCGATATGTTCGATGCCGAGGCGCGCGGCGAGATAGCGCATCAGGAAGACTCCTCCCCCACGCTCGATTTTCATGTGCGGATCAACAAGGCGGCGCTGGCCACGGTGGCGAATCAAGCGATCCAAGAAGCAGCCCAAAACTACGGATCGGCGCAATTGACCATGGATGATCCCGTGACGGGCGAAATCGCCGTCTCGGCGTCCCTCAAGGATCCGATCATACAGGCCACCCTTCGCGCGTCTGGAGGCGCACTCGCCTTTGAACCCGGGCATGCGCGTTGGCCCACCGCTTCGGTTCAGATGGGGCTTTCTGAATTTCGCTGGCATTCGCAGGACAAGAAACTTGACGCGCAGATCGCGATCTCGAACGGATCTATCCAAATCGCCT
>JAKJDA010000077.1 GCA_022706165.1 Candidatus Hydrogenedentota bacterium
GGCAGCACGCGAGAGAGAAACGCATCGCGCCGCCGTTGCCGCCACCCGCTGACAACGTCGTAGCCCTCGTCGAGTTTCGCGAGAAGCGCCGGAATATCCTCGGGGTCGTTCTGCAGGTCGCCGTCCATCATGACAACCACCTCGCCCCGGGCGTATTCGATGCCCGCTTGCAATGCGGCGGTTTGGCCGAAGTTGCGCCGGAAATGCAGCGCGCGGATGGACGGGTCCTTTGCCGCCAATGCGTTGACCGCCTCGCGCGTGCCGTCGGCGCTGCCGTCGTTCACGAGGAGAATCTCGACGCGGCGATCGATGTTCGCGACGGCCCGCAACAGGGCGTCATGCAACGGCGCGATATTTTCTCGCTCATTGTACAGCGGCACAACAATCGAGACGCCCACGGACGTCGGCTCAGCCACTTCCACGCGCCAGCCTCCTCCCTTGAATCGCGCCGGGACAGGTTGATGCGCCTTGGTCCGCGGCGGCGTTGCTTACCGACGTTATACTCAAATCGTCACGATGAATAAAGAAGTCTCCCTGGCGACGAGGGCCTTGCGCCATCAAGGCAACTCGTCGTGGGGGGGGCGATCGGCCTGCGTGAACGGTGTGGGGCGGCCCCTGCCTTCCAGTTGCACGTTGTCCAGCCACACGATTCCTTGCGGGCCGTGCAGATTCAGCATGAGCCCGGCGTTTCGTGCGTCTGCAGGGATATTCACCCCAGGCCGGAGCTGGAACACGCACGATTGCCAGTCTCGCGTTCCGCCAAGCGCCAAGAGGACTTTGTCAAACGGTTCTCCTTTTGCATCTGTGCCGGCGATTCCCAGCGTCATCGGATTGTCGAACAAATCCACATCCTTCATCTTTAGGCACAGCGAGAGGGTGTATTCCTGAAGGGGATCGAACGTCAACCCTTGGCGATCAGCGCTGAGTTGAAGGCCGTCGACGAAAACCTCGCCGTGATATCCAGAAGCGCACCGGAGTTCCACGGCGAACGAGTCGGAAACCGCGTCCGAGGGCGTTTGCACGCGGAGGGCGAGCGGGGCCCACGCGCCGATTCCAGGACATACGACTGCGTTTTCTCGCGGCTCTCCGGAAGCGGTGCGCCATGTTACGGCGAGCGTAAGTTGATCGGGCGCCGGGGCTTTTCCTTGCGCGGAGACGTCGATGACGTCTCCCGGAAAAAACGAGTGCGGCAAGGCTTGACGCAGGATGGCCGGTTGGTCCAATGCGCGCAGGGCCAGGGAATAGCGGCCGACGGCGGCATCAAATGCGCGCGAGACTGTCCGCGCGTCGTGGCTTGTCCATCCGACAGGCAACGCGTCTTTCCACGATTCAAGGTCGCCGTTGCGCAGACGGCATGGCGACTGCCGGAAGGGAATGACCATTCGCGCCGAGGTGATTTCGGGCACATGGATTCGGAGGGCATGCTCGCCGTCAAAGGCTTCGTTCTTGCCCGTCACGGCGAGCGGTCCGCCGGCGATGGCGCCCGCTTTGTCGCCCTCGAAGCCGCCCCACCACGCCTGATTGGCCGTCGGCGCCCCGAGGGTTCGCACGTTGACGACGCGAAACGCCCGTTTTTCCATGCCCACATTGTCGAGTCGCGCCAGAAATTCCGGGCGGAACTCCTGGTCGGTTATTGAAATGAAATATATGGATGACATGGGATGTCGTTCGAGAATCTGGTTTAGGTTCGCGGTCTTGAGCACGCCCGCTCCGTAGTAGGGTTGCACGGCGAAAAGCGTCGCCGCGCTGTTGGACAAGAATCGCCGCAGGTAGAAGTCCATGGGATAGGCGATCTCCCACATCCTGTCTTCGGCAATGGCATAGACCAGGACATCGTCGGACGTCATGCGTTGCGCGATGCATTGCGCGGCGCCCTTCCAATCGCCGTGCCAGTAGTCGCGTTCGCGTTCCGCCGATGCGCGGGAGAACGCAGACACCGTTTGCGGCGCTGCGATGGCGAGGACAATGCCCAACGCGACAAGCGCGGTTGCGTGACACCAGCCGTTATTGGGCCTGGGGGGTAAGCCCGCACGCGTCTGGAATTTACGCACGCCCCAGCGAACGGCTTCTCCGGCGAGAAAGACGATATCCGTAAGTCCAAACGCCAAGGAGATCATCGCAGCCGGGAGGAGCGGCGAGAAATAGCGTGCGCCATAGAAATGCGGCGAGGTGACGAAGAAGAAGGGAAGCGGCATCAAGACGTGTAGGCCCGTGAGAAGGGCGGCCATGGACCTATGCCGCACCCAGAGCCGGAGAAGTCCCCATGCGCCGAGTCCTGCCAGGATGTATTGCCAATGCAGCGGCCATTGCCGGAAAAAATCGGCGTAGTACTGCAAATATTGCTTCCAATCCAGGCGGAAAATTTCTTCTGCCGGCTTGGCAAGTTGTGCGGTGGAATCGTCGGCGGCAGAGGCGCTATCCGCTGGTGGGTGGGGCGCGGCGGCCGCAGCCGCTTCGCCCAGGTTTCTTTCGATGGGGCTAATCAATCCCGTGGGGAAGTAGCCCAACGCAAGGGTGACGGCTCCGAAGCCTGACATCCCCAGCGCGCCAAACAGGATTAACGCGATGAGCCGGCGCATCCGGCGTCCGTACGTGAGCGAGGTCCGCGTGCACAGAAGCCATGGAACCGCGCCGGCAAGCAACGCCGCATAGAACGGCAACATGAAAAGATGCGATAAGATGCCCGCGGCGCTGGCCAGTGCGAACAGGACCCAGTTCAAGACTCCGCCAGCGACGAGGGCGCGGTGCAGCAGCCATAGCATCAGCAGGCCCGCCAACATCATCAAGGCGTAAAAGCGCGCTTCCCGGCTGAAAAAGACGTGGAATTCGCATGTTGCCAACAGCAACGCGCCGACAAGCCCTGCCGTGCGGCCGTGCAGCGAACGCAACACGAAGTAGAGGGCAAGCACGCCCAAGACCCCGCACACGACGCTCGGAAATCGCAAGGCGGCCTCGGTGTCGCCAAGGTGCAACGCCAGATGTCCCAGCACGAAGTAGAGCGGATAGGGACAGTGAACGAGCGTTTCCGAGAAGGGCTTGGTGGAGCCTTCCCATGTCCGGATTTCATCGACCCAGTAGCTGCCTTGAAGGTCCTCGACGCGCAACGCAGCGGCTAGAAATAGAATCAACAGCAGCGCCAGCACGGTTCCTGTCCTGTGCGGCTGGCGCGGGTTGCGGTCGGATAATGGCGAGTCTGTCATGGGGAGCGCGCTCCTTTCGCTCGGGTCGCCACGGGCACGATGCGGACGTCACAAAGTGATCTAACGCAATCGCGCGCAAGAGTGCAACAAAACGAATGCCAGCCCCCCCGCAGTCAAGAATCGATCCAGCTGCGTGCGCGAATGCCCCTTGTGCGCCCGGCTTTCTCGCCGGGATGTCCGGGCGCTGCGTCCACGCTCTTTGGGTTCAAGGCAGCCTTACGGTATGGGAGATTTGGGGCCGTTCCGATCTCGGGAGGTGAAGGCGAAATAGCGCGTCAAGCGGGAAAACGTGATGCATGCGGGGCAAGAAGTGTGGCGGAAATCCTGAGCGAATGCTTTGCTTGAACCAGAAGATTTTTTTTGATATGCTCTTGCCTTGTTTGGGAAGCGTAATTCACGTATTGGCAAGGGCATGCATCGGAGAGAGCACGGTAATGGCAAACATCAAGTCCCAGGAAAAGCGCATTCGGACCAGTGAACGGGATCGGCTGAAGAACATATCGGTCAAATCGCGTATGAAGACGTACGTGAAACAGGCGATGGCCGCCATCGAGTCCAAGGATGCGGGCAAGGTAAAGACGACTGTGCCGGAAGCCCTTTCCGAGATTGATCGTGCGGTTTCCAAAGGCGTTATTCACGCCAACAGCGGCGCTCGCAAAAAGTCCACGCTTCAGCGTCTTGCGGGCTCTCTCTAGCTCTTGAATTCGTCTTTGCGCCGCTCGCTTCTTCATGAAGCGGGCGGTTTTTTGTGTCTTGACGGCGCGCTTCAGCGGCGCAGGGCCTTGATGAGTTCGAGGAGGCGCCCCGCGGTGTCGTAGTAGCGGATGATCCCTTCCTTGTCGATGAGAAGAACTTGGGGAAGGTATTGGATGCGATACCGCTCGAAAGTCAGGAAGGGTTTGGCGTCGACGCCGACGAGGAAGTCGATTCCGAGTTGACGGGCATAAGCCTTGGCGTCTGCGGCATCGACATTGCCGTCGTGGATGCCGATGAAAACAACGTCGTCGATGGTTCGCATGGACCGATGCAGCGTTCGCAGAACTTCGATCTCGTTCAGGGCGCGTCCCGTGGCCGCGAAACCTCCCCAAAACATCAGGACAATCACGTTCCCTTTGAGGCTGGCCAGCGTGGCCGGTTGGCCGTTGAACCATGCGTCGCAGGCGATCTCGGGAGCCGGCTTGTCCACGAGTCGCGCCAACTGATTTTCGGTTGCATTGCTATTGTTGGGGCGCATGTCCGGCTCAAAGGCTTCCAGCGTTGCCTCAACGGGCGCAGGGTCGTCTAGGTTCACTTGGAAATCGGCGCGCAGGAATCTGCGGTTGTGCTCGATCCGGAACGCCGCCGTGCGCCCGGTCGGCGCTTTGTCGAGACCTATTCGGAAGGCCCCGTTCGCATCGGTTAGGCTCCATACGGGCTGGTCGAGATCGCGCGAGACTATCCAGGCTTCGGTGGCGGGCGTTCCATCCGGACACCGCGCGGAACCAACGATCACGGGCGATGCCTTGAGTTGGATCGGCGACAACGCAATCTTTTTTTCCTCTCCTACCTGAAGAAGTATGTCGCCAACATCCTTGGTGAGAAAACCGTCCGGCGGAATCGTGCGCAACCGTCCGTCGCCGGGCGCCACCGCAATGCGGAATGCTCCGCTGGTTTGAGAAATCGTCTCGTTTACGGCGATGTCACGGATAATATAAAGCACCCGCGCCGCGCCGATGGGTTTGCCGTCGGGCCCTACGACGCTTCCTTCCACAAAGCACGCGGGGCGCAGCCTGAAATCGGCGACGCGGTCGTCCGTGTGCGCGGGAGAATGGATTTCCGCGGGAGGCGATGGCGCAAACGCAGGATGGCGGGCGATGACGTGGTAGGTTCCGTGTGGAACGGTCATCGTATAATAGCCTTCAGGGTCGGTCAGCGCGACGGAAGCCTGACGCTGCCCGCTCGCTGTTGTGGCGAACACGGCGACGTGTGCGCGCGCAATCCCCTTGCCGTCTTCTCCGACGACGCGCCCGTGGATGGCGATACCGGGGTAGAGCCGGAACGTTTGTTCGGATCCTTCGGCGTTTAGATACGGGATATACTGCTCTGCGTGTTTGCGGTGGGCCAGCGTGAAACGGACAAAACTTTTGTGGGGAAGATCAACCAGGGATATCACGCCGTCGTCGCCGCTGCGCAGCGAAGGAAAGCCGGCTTCGACAAGGTCCATCACGGGAACGGAAAATTCGCCGGGGCGCTCGAGCGAACCTATCGCCATGGATTTCACGCGTGCGCCCGCGATTGGCTGTGCCGACGGGTCGATCACTCGGATGCGGCGCGTCACAGGTTTGGAAAGTGAAAGGGTGAGTTCGGCGTTCCCCGCTACGATGGCGGTAAAGCCCCCTAGAGCCATTCCCTCCTTGCGCGCCACGAGTTGGACCATGCCGGCGTCGAGGCCGGTAAAGGAGAAGGACCCATCCCCGGAGGTCGCCGCGTGTTGAACGCTATGCTCTTGCACAATCCATACAGAGGTTTCGGGGATGCCTTGTCCGGTCTCGTCCTGAACCCGGCCTGAAACCGTAAAAGCCAAGGCCGATATCACGGGCGCCATAACGGCTGAAAAGGCCATTATCGCGCGAAAAAGAAAGGTCCGCGGCGTCATCAATGAGTTCTCATGGACTGGCGCCCCCTCCGCGCTTCCGCTGAATGCGCCATGAACCACCGCCGCGACCATGATCGCATCCGGGCCCAGAACCGTGCGCAAAACGGCCAGCGCCTCGACAACCATCGCCGCATCATCTTGCGAGCAGTACATCACCACGGCTGGTTTGCCCGCGCGATCGGCTTTGTCGGGAAGTGTTCCTGCAAGCAGGGGGGACTCGTCCCACACGAGCGGTTTTCCGATCAGGGATGTTCCGCCCGTCGCCCCTGTCAAGATTATCGAGCCTGCTGAAGCGTGCGCGCCAATATCCGCCGCAAACGGCTGCGATGTCGCACATGCCGTTCCGGCCATGGCGATGCAGCGTTGCGGCACTTGCGGCGCGACGCTGTCCCATACAAAAGAGCCGTCGTTTCGGCTGACCGTTCGCCAGAATAGGACCTCGCTCGACTTCTGGTCGTCGGCGAACACGGCGCCGACGGGAGCGCCGGCCAGAGGCTTGCTGGCATCGTCCAAGACGGTTCCTTGGATGGATGCGAGGGGGAACAGCTGGACTTTTGCCTCGGCTTGCCGCGCATGGACGGCGAAAAGGGCGCCCTCGGGTCTGGAGATATGTTCGGCCATGCCGACGAGGAGGCCGTCCGGCGGGACTTGGGCGACGTTGATGGCGACGCATCCTTGAGCGTCGGCGAGGCGCCAGCCGAATTGCGCGGGACGAATCAGCGATACGACGACATCCCGCGCAGGCTGCATTGCGGCGTCAACGATCTGCACGGTGTACGTGGGAGTCCGGCTGAGCCAGAAAGTCGGCGCCTCGATATCGGCGCCCTTGTCGACGACTAGCTTGATGGCGCTGTTTTCTGGGGGGAGATAGCCTGCCGGAGCCTGCAGGCGAATGACGTTCTCTCCCGCGACGGTGTTCACGGCATAGGCGCCCGAGGGACCTGTCGTGACGGTGGCCGCCGTGTTGCCCAGACAGGTCACCGTGATGTGCGCTCCTTCCAGGGGCTTGCCCGAAGCCGCCTCGCATACAAGTCCATGCAAGGCTCCCGCGTGTCCCACGAACAGGGAGATCCGTTGTTCGGCCGTTTCGCCTTTGAGGATGAGCTGCTGCCAACCGGGACTTCGCATTTCCGCGCTCAATGCTTGGCAGAGGTAGACGCCCGGTTTCAGGCGCGTCGCGAATGCTCCCATCGCATCTGTCCGAGTCAAAACCGAGTCATGCGGCGGCTGTGCGTTTTGTATGATAACCGTTGCATTGGCAACGGCCGCGCCGAGATCGCGAGAATGGACTTTGCCGGAAACGCTCACGCCGGCATGCAGGGTGATGCGCACGTCCTGCGTCCCTACGGGCAGGTCCGTGACGGCCTCCTGGGCGAAAAGCGGATGGACGATTTTGAGCGCCACCGCGCCTCCCTCTGGGAGCCGCGCCACCGTGAATGCGCCGTCCGGTCCCGACGCCGGGAGTTCTCCGCCGAACGCTCTGAGTTTATCCAGCGGGATCGAGACCTTCGCGGCGCCGAGCAAGGCTACGCGCGAAATTTCCGCTCCCGCGACAGGCTTTCCCTTTGCATCGCACACCGTGCCGCTGACGCTGCGCGCGGGTTTGATCGCAAGCACAATGCCTTCCGCCGAATCGCCCGCCCCGACCGTTACGCTGCACCCGCCGTAGCTCATGCCATCGGCCACTGCGAACACGCCGGCAATGCCCGCCGGAACGTTTTCGAAGCGGAAGGATCCGTCTGCCGCCGCGCGCGTTTCCATCAGCGTTCCTTCGATGCCAGGTTCCAGAAACACCCGAGCCGGGGGGGCGCCGCTTTCAAGCCCCATAACGCTGCCCGATACGGTCCCGCCGCTCGCTTCAGCGGCCGCAAACAGGACGAGCAGCAACGACATCAGCATCTTCATGCGTCATGCACTCCTCGCGCGGCATGCGTCCCGGACCGTTTCGCGCCAGATTGCCGCGCATGAAACCTGTTATCGCACGGCCGGGCGACGCTACGCAACCTTCGGGAGACAAAGCCGCATTCTGCGCTATATCGGGCAGCGCTCTTACTCGATGCGTGAAGTGAGCGTCAATTTGGGGCCGCGTGATGCAGGCGCTCCAGCAAAAGCAGCGATTCCCGATGCAATGTTGGCGCGATAGCGGGCCCCCCCGAGTTCACCTCGCCATATTGAGGTTTGCCGTCATAGGCGTACGGAGGCTTTGTGTCCCACTGGCTTCTGGGAATAATGTAGCCCAGTTGATCATTGGCGAGGCCGATAACCATGTTGACCTTGCCCCGCATGCGCGAACGTAAAGGCGGCGTTTCGGCGGGAAGAATCCCAAAATCCGCCCCTGCCGGACTCTCGATGCCCCCGTCGGCGATTTCCGGATATATCTCGCCGGGAAGCGTCAACACGTCCAAATCCCCCACGCGAAAGGCATTGATCTCGGTTCGGATTTTCCCCCAATGCCATCCAGGGTGAATGAGGCCGAGCATGATCGGAATCCGGAAGGTTCCCGACACCGGTACGTAAACGGTTTTTGCAGCCATGGCCACGAAAGGGTTGTCGATTTTCATCACGTCGGGATCGCGAAGCGCTCTGACGGTCCGCACGGCGAGAGCCTCGCCCAACGCCTGAGCCTTCTCGAAACTGGCCGTTTCGAACGTGTCCACGCCGTTGCGCGCGGTCACCTTCATATGCATCGGCGTCATCAATCCCCCGAGCATGCCCTGGAAAAACAAACAGATGCCGCCAAGCCCCGGAACGCCGTCCGGATCGGACAAGCCCTGTTCGACGCCTTCCCGCCAATAATGCACAAAGTCCGAGGAAATAAGCAGGTTTTTCCCCTCCAGGCATTCCGGATGGTTTCCCCACGACATCATCGTGGCGATGGTTTCGTCCGTGTCGGGCTTGACGAAGCGAGCAAGGCAGAGCGTCTCGTCATAGACCATGGGTTTGCGCGTGTCGTTCGAATACGCGCCCGGCTCCAGGCGCGTCGAAGTCAGGTGCATGACCGCAGGCTGCGCCGTGCGCACGGCTTCTTCGACGGCCTGCTTGCATGCGCGCTCGACCAGTGCCATATACGCCGCATCGAAGCGCGGACGCAGCAGAGAATAACTCCAAATCCCCGTGGTGTCAGGCCCCTCGTGGGTATGGGTGCACGAAAACATCACGTGATCGATCTTGAGAGCGGGATCAAGCGATTTGCGAATGCGGATATACGGCTCTTCGAGGATGCCGATGCTGTCGATCGTCACCATGGCCACGGTGACGCCGTTGTTGCGGAATGCGATGGCTCGCACCCAAAGCGGATCGTGGACGCCTTGGGCGGGCCGGTTTTCGTCGAAGCCCGCAATCCAGACAAGATCGAAGGTCCCGTTGTGATTGCGGTCCTCGTACGTATCGCCCTTATCGGGACGGAAGGCGCCATCGCCGTCGACGTCCGTCCATGTGTCGTATTGCGACAGGTCCGGCGTGATGTCGCGTTTGGCCACGCCGACTTCGAGCATGCCCGGCTGTGCGATGCCGTCGGGCGCTGGTTTTACGAGGTCAATTCGATACGAACGGTATGGCCCTTTCATGCGATACAGGATCACGGAAACGACAAGCAGCAGAACCACGAAAAGAAACGAGAGAATCTTGTGTCGGCGAAGAAATTTCATGCTGGCCTTTCTGGGCGCGCGTCAGGTTCCGAAGTAAGCGCACCGCGCCGTGCACGTCTCCTGCACAATCACTGCGCGCATGTCGGGCGCGGCGGGCGCGATGCGGTTCCATATCCACTGGGACAGTATTTCCGACGTGGCGTTTTCGAGGCCGGGCACGTCATTCAAACAGCGGTGATCCAGGCGACAATATACGTTATGGAGCGGTTCAAGCAATGGGTCGATCTGCGCCGCGGCGACCTCTACCCGGTAACTATGCCCATGCAGTCGATGGCACTTGTGGCCTTCGGGGGTCATGGGCAGATGATGGGCCGCCTC
>JAKJDA010000078.1:0-9464 GCA_022706165.1 Candidatus Hydrogenedentota bacterium
GGCTGTTCGCATTGGGCCGTCATCGCCCGCCATGCTGCTGAGTTGGATGGAGCAGTTGAAGCCAACAGCCATCGTGGCGGTGCCGTCGTTTCTCAAACGCGTGGCGCGGTATGCCGAGGAACATCGCCTGCCGCCGCCCGCGTCGTCCGTCGCCAAACTTATTTGCATCGGCGAACCATTGCGCGAGCGCGACCTGTCCCTAAACCCGCTGGGCCGCCAGGTCCAGTCCGCTTGGAACGCGCGCCTGCACTCTTCCTATGGCATTACGGAGTTGGCTATTTCGTTTTGCGAATGCGAAGCAGGTTGCGGCAATCATCTTCATCCGGGCCTTGTGCATGTCGAAATTCTCGACGATAACGGACGGCCCGTGCCCGATGGCGAGGAAGGCGAGATCGTCGCGACTACGTTCGGCGTCGAGGCCATGCCGCTCTTGCGCTACCGAACGGGCGACCGCTCGTTTCTCGTGCGCGAACGATGCGCGTGCGGGCGGTGGACGCCGCGCCTCGGTCCCATCCTCGGGCGCAAGAAACAGGCAATGAAACTGAAAGGAACGACGGTCTATCCCGCCGCCGTGCAACGTGTGCTGGACGGCCTGGATGCGGTCCAAAGCTATGTCATGATCGTGACATCGCCGACGCCGCTTTCCGATGAACTAGACGTCGTCGTTGCCTTGGAACCCCATGACGGCGCCACGTTGACGCGAGTCCGCGACCGACTCCAGGCCGAGATCAAAGTCAGTCCTTCTGAGCGATCTGCGTCGCTGGAAGAGATCGAACGCCTGCAAATGCCCGACGGCGCACGCAAACGACAGGTCTTCATCGATGAACGTCCGGGACGGCGCGCGTGAGTTCGGCGGGCAAAGAAAGTCGATCGGGGGCTTCGCATAGCGTTTGCGTAGTGGCGCCGGTGCTAAACAATGCTTCCACGGTGGCAACGATTGTTGAGCAGGCGCGGATGCATGTGTCGAAGGTGATCGTCGTCAATGATGGTTCGACGGACGGCGCCGCGGAGGTCCTTGCGCGATTGACCGCGTTACCCGATGTCGAAGTCATCACGCATGCAATTAATCTCGGCAAGGGCGTCGCTCTTCTCGATGGAATGCAGCGCGCCGCAGCGTTGGGATGCACGCACGCGATCACGATGGATGCGGACGGACAACACGCGCCGGACGAACTGCCTCGCCTGCTGGAAACGATTGCCGCGCATCCCCGCGCGTTGGTGATCGGCACGCGCGATTTGTCCGGCGATGGACGCCGTCCTCGGAAGAGCCGATTGTTGCGCGCGCATTCGAATTTCTGGGTGTGGACGGAAACGGGCCGTTGGATAGCCGACACGCAAAGCGGGTTTCGGGCGTATCCATTGGCGTCCGTGTTGTCCCTTGCGCTGAAGACGCATCGATACGACTTCGAGATCGAGACGGTCGTAAAACTGCTGTGGCACGATGTCCCTGTGGTTAGCGTGCCGGTCAGCGCGCACTATGGCCCGGGCAGCGAGTCCAGTTTTCGTCCCTTCGCGGATTTTATGAAGGTGGCCGCGCTAAACATCAAGCTGCTGCTTCAGCGCATGCTGATACCGAAACCCGCGCGGCGTCTTTTGACATCACGACCCTGTGATGGAGCATCGCACGGTCTTGGCGCGTTGCTTCGCGGCATGTTTCTTGACGAACGCATGTCATCCTCGAAGCTGGCATTGAGCCTTGGACTCGGCGTCTGTTGCGGCATCTTGCCCATCTGGGGATTCCAACTCGCCATCGCCGTGGCCGCCGCTCATGTGCTGCGCCTCAACAAGGCGCTGGCATTGCTCGGCGGCAATGTGTCGTTTCCCGCCGCGATACCATTCATTCTCTACGCCAGCCTCGCAACCGGACGCATCCTGTTGGGCGCTGAAGACGATGCGTCGTTGGACATCGCCTCCTCGTGGACGTTCGCGCGCGAGTATCTCGTCGGTTCCGTGGCGCTGGCTGCGTTGGCTGGCACGGCAACGGGCCTGGCAGCCTATGCCGCCGCGCGGTTGCTCGGGCGACGTGAACCATGACAGCGCGGCGTAATGCCGTTCTGGCCGCCGCGGCGATCATCGCGATCCTCGTTGCAGGGGCCGTGTTCGGCGCGCGACTTCATTTGCAAGAAGACGTGATGGCCCTTCTGCCGAAAGGCGACCGCGTCATCGCGGACCAACTCTTTGTGCTCGATCGGTTCTCTGCGTTGGACCGGGTCTATCTCGACGTAAGCGCGGAAAATGGAGACGAGGAAACCATCACCGCCGTCGCGGACAAGCTGTACGATGACCTGAACGCTTCCGGCTTGTTCGAGCGCATTCACTATCAAACATCGTCCGATACGATGCTGGATGTCATCACGTTTCTCGAAAGCAATCGTCCGCTGTTATTTGATGAAGCCGCTGCGCAAGAGGCGGAATCGCTCCTTGCGCCCGACGCCATGGCGCAGCGCATGCAACATCTGCATCGACAGCTGCTGGACCCGTTGAACGCACTCACCGCATCGCAAGTCAGGAAAGACCCTCTCGGGCTGGATGGCATTTTTCTCCGTCGCGCGCAACGGCTGAATCCCGTCAACAGCGCGCCAAGCGACGACGGACGCATCTGGAGCGACGACGGGCGCCACGTCCTTCTCATCGCAACGCCGCGATTTCGGTCCGACGAGACACCACACACAGAGAACATGGCCCAACGCTTGGCCGCGATTCGCGAAGCATGCGTGCGCGACGCGCCGAGTGTTCGTATCAGCTACGCGGCGGCGCCATTGGCAGCGCTCGACAACGCCCACGCCATCAAGAACGATATCGCGCGCGCCATGTTCGCCAGCACGGTATCGCTCGCCCTTCTCAGCATGCTGTTCTTTCGTCGCTGGTCGTACATCCTCCTGAGTTTTCTCTCGTCCGCCGTGGGGATGGCCCTCGCGGCGGCAGTCTTCGGGATCGTCAATCCTTGGATATCCGGCATCAGCTTTGGCTTTGCGGCGGCGGTCATGGGCATCACCGTAGACTACAGCACACACCTGTTGTTTCGCGTGGACAATGCCGGCGCCGAAGGACCGCCCGTTCCCGCTGTCGCACGCGCCATGCGGACGCCATTGCTTACGGCCGCCTTGACGGCAATGGCCGCATTTTTCTGTTTGCGGTTTTCGTCATTGCCGGGCCTGCGCGAGATGGGGCTGCTTGCCGTGCTGGGCGTGCTGGGATCCATCGTGTCGGCGCTGTACGCGTTGCCCTATCTCGTGCGCAAACCAAGAAAGGCAGCACGGCGCGCTTTCGTGCCGCTGACGCGCTACGCGGAGGCCTTTCTCGAATACCGGCAGGGTCATCGGCTGGTCCTGCTCGCGTTGTGCGTGGTTGTCGCCGCGATCACAGTCTTGGGATTGGGCCGCGTGGAGTTCGAGGGCGACATGGAAAAACTCAACTACCGCTCCCCCGCGGCGCGTGCCGATGAAACGCTTATCCGGAACACGTGGAGCGGATTGATCGCGGCGGTCGCGGTTGTGGGCGGCCCAAGCCCCGACGCCGCATGGGAGGCCAACGAGCGGATACTTCCCATCCTCACGGCACTAAGGAGCGAGAAACAGATCGACTCGGTGCAATCGTTGGCGCCGTTGCTGCCTTCCCAACGCGAACAGCAGTCCAACCTCCAGCGCTGGCGACAATTCTGGTCGCCCGAACGGCGCACGCAATTGCATGCATCGTTGGAGCGGGCGGCGACGCCATTGGGTTTCGCGGAGGATGCATTCGAAGCATTCTGGCAGAGTCTGGATATCGAACCGGAAGTTTTTGAGCTCTCCGCGACGCCGCTGCGCGATATCGTGGAAGGGTTCACCGCGTCAAGGAACAGCGAGCATCTCATTATGACGCGCTTCACGCTGGCCAACGACGCATCGCTGCCCGACGTGGCCGCGCGATTGCGCGAGGCCGTGCCGGATGCGCGCGTGGCCTACAAGCGTTACTTCGCCTCCCATATCTCGCGCCTCGTGCGCAACGACCTCGGCTGGGTGGCGTGTTGGGCAAGCCTGAGCGTTCTCGCGTGTTTGTACATCACGTTGCGCCGGGCCGAGCTCGCCGTGGTGGCATTCATTCCGATTGGCCTCAGCGTGCTCGTTACGTTGGGCGTGTTGGGACTACTGCGCATACCGGTCAACATGTTCAACGGCCTGTTCATCGTTTTGATTCTCGGCGAGGGCGTGGACTTCAGCGTCTTCTTGCTGGATAGCGTCCTGGAGCGAGGGTCACACGGCAGAAAACTTCAGGGCGACGCCATCGGCTCGGTGTTTATTTCCGCGCTGACCAGCGTGTGCGGATTCGGCGCACTGGTCTGTGCAAGTCATCCTGCCTTTTTCTCGACCGGCATCGCGTGTTTGGTCTGCATCGGCGCAACGCTGTTGACAAGCCTGCTGCTCGCGCCGGAACTCATCCGCATTCTCATTCCCAACGACGGCAAATACGGCGCGCCGAGTGCACAGCATCTCTTCGGCGGCGCGTGGGCGCTGATCTACATGACAGCGGCCATGCTGCTGTATAGACTGTTGTTGCGGCCCGTCGTGCGCATGCGTCATCGCGCCCCCGACGCGCGGGCTCGGTTTGCGCGGCGCTATCTTCGCGGCATGGCGTATTGGCTGTTGCGATCATGGCCGTATCCGCACAGCGAGCGTTTGGTGTTGGATATCGACGCAAACACCTTCAAACAGCCTGCCGTGATCGTGCCCAATCACCAGTCCGGCTTCGACATCATGGCGTGCCTCTCGCTGCCCGTCGAGATGGCGATGGTCGTGAAGAAGTGGGTATGGAACTCGCCGCTGATGGGGCGTCTCGTGCGCGACGCCGAGTTTGTGCTTGCAGGGGAGGACGAGCCGGAGGCGTTGTTGGCGGCGTGTGCGCGTCTGCTGAAAAAAGGCGTTTCGATCCTCATGTTTCCTGAAGGCACGCGCTCGCGCGATTGGCGCATCGGGCGGTTTCATGTCGGCGCCTTCGAGTTGGCGTGTCGCACAGGGTGCGACGTGCTACCGGTGTTGTTGAGCAACACGCGCGCGTGTCTGCCGCGCAATGCCTATTGGATAGGCGATCATCGCACCGTGACGCGCGTCCTGCCGCGCATTGCGCCGCAATCCTATACCAGTGATTTTCGTGCGCGCGACTTGGCGCGAGACGTCAAGCGCGCATTGCTCGACCGCCAATCCGCCGACTGGCGCGTGGCCCAAGACGGCAGAGCCTTCTGGTGCAATCTCCGCAGTTTTTACAACTACCTCGGCCCAACGGTCGAGACCCGCGTGGCGCGCGAATTGCGCCGCGATCCGTTATGTCGCGCTATCGATGGTCTCGTGCCCGTTGCGGGCCGGATTGTCGACGTTGCGTGCGGCTATGGCGTGCGCGCCAACCTCCTTGCGCTCAAATCCATCGACCGGCAGGTCCTGGGGATCGACATAGACGAAGAGTGCATTCGCGCCGCGCAATGGACCATTCAAGCGCGGCCCAACATCACGTTCCACTGGGGCGACCCGCGCGATGTTATGCCGGAAGCAATCGACGCTATATTGTTTATCGATGTCTGCGCGCCGGAACCTGAGTCGTTGTTGGCGCATGTCTGCGAAGCGCTGTTACCGGGAGGCATGCTTGTGTTTCGGCAACGCCATTGCCCGGTGGATACGTACGCACGCTTGTTCCGCGAACGGCATATGAAATTAATCGAGGAACACCCAGAGATTGCCAGACGACACGAGACCGTCTGGGTGCTGCGAAAGGCTCGTCATGAAGGGTGACGCGCTTTCGAAAATAAAGCATTGGACTATTCGCATCGCCGTCGCCATTGGCCTGTTTGCGTTGGCGGGGTTTATCGCGTCGCGTGCGATTGAGTCGTACTGCAACGTGACGCCACCTGCGCTAGAGCACACACCGCATGTCGCTGCTACGATGCTCGAAGAAAAAGACGGCTGCCGCCGCATCCAGAACAGCTACCTCAAGCGCCAGGACGGCATCCTTCGCATGTACCTTGAGGGCAACCCGTACGAGTTGGGCTTCAACAACGGGGCCTTGTCCGCGCCATACGTCCAAGCGCAAGAGGAAGAGTTGATGGGTACGGTGCGGCGCGCGATCCCTTCGGATAGCGCCTTCTGGCTGGTCCGGAAACTCGTGATCGTGCGCAATCGGAATCTTCCTTCGTTTGTTCCCGCTGAATATCGGGCGGAGATATTCGGCCTTTCGCAGGGATATCCAGACCCGCTTCCGGCGCTCGGACCGCTCTATCATCGCCTTCTGAACTATCACGCCGCGCACGATATCTCGCAATCGTTGATCGACAGTCCGCTGCTCGGCGGATGCACGTCGTTCGCGGCATGGGGCGGATACACTGCCGACGGACATCTCCTCATCGGACGCAACTTCGATTTCGATGCGGGCGAGTGCTTCGACAAAAACAAGCTCGTCCTCCGCGTGAAACCGGAGCAAGGCCTCGGGTTCTTGTCAGTGGCGTGGCCGGGCATGGTCGGAACGGTGACGGGCATCAATGAAGCGAAGATCGCCGTGACCATTCACGCGGCGCGTTCGGAATCGAAACGGACCATCGGCACGCCGGTGTCGTTGGTGCTGCGACAAGTCATGCAGTATGCAAATTCCCTGCAGCAGGCGGAGGATATCATTCGCGCCAGCGCCGTATTCGTGTCGGATTCGTTTCTGTTGGCCGACGGCAAAACGGGCGAAGCGATTATCATTGAGAAGACGCCCGCCGCGACCGTTGTGCGGCATCCTCACGATGCCCACATGGTCTGCGCCAATCATTTCGTGAGCGATGATTTGAAAAGCGACCGCGCGAACGAGACCTACCGCATCGAGGGCACATCGGAGCCGCGTTTGGCCCGCATGGACGAACTCGTGCGCGCAAACGTGGGCAAGCTCACACCGCAAATCGCTGCCGATATCCTGCGCGACACGCGATTGCCGGGAGGCATCGAGGTAGGTCTCGGAAATCCGGCAGCCATCAATCCGTTAATCGCCGTTCATTCGGCGATCATCGACGTGACCGAGGGCATCATGTGGGTTTCCGCTGGGCCGCATCAGTTGGGAGCATACGTGCCCTTCGGTCTCGACGCTTTCGAGGACCCGCCCGGCAAAGCAATCATCGCCGCCGACCCGGCATTGACGGATGGCCGGTATGATCGGTATGTTGCCGCCATGAAGACACTGACGCACGCGGAAGAACGGATGAAACACAAGGATTGGGCCGCGGCCATGCCGTTGCTCGTCGAGGCTGAGACGGCGATGCCAGGCTATTATCGTCCGGCGTTCTTGCTGGCGCAGGTCGCGCTGAAAACCGGCGATATCCCGAAGGCGGAATCGTATCTGCAAACAGCATCCGCGCAACACCCGGCTTATGCGTCCGAGCGAAAAAAGATCGAGGACATGCAGCGCCGCATCGCGACCCGAAAGAAGGCGTCATGATGCGCGTTATGCTCGTGAATCCACCTTATCATTTTTGGGAGGCGAACAAGCAGTACCTCGAACGCGTGCTAGGCCACTCGCCCCCCCTTGGGCTGCTCTCGGTGGCATCGTATGCTCAAGCGCATTGTCCGGGACTCGATATCGAACTGCTCGACGCGCCCGCGCTGTGCCTTTCACCCGCCGCGACAATCGAGCGTATCGTTGCGCGCAAGCCTGATGTCGTCGGCATTGGCATCGTGACATCTGCCCTGCCGTCGGCGCGTAGAATCGCCGCAGGCATCAAGCAACACCTGCCGCACACGACCGTCGTTACCGGCGGGCCGCACATGGGATGCCGCGCGGAAGAAGCCCTGCGCCAAGAACCGTCGTTTGATTACGCTGTCGTGGGCGAAGGCGAGCAAACCTTCGCCGAATTGCTCGATGCTATCGCGGCGCAGCGGTCTGTTGCGGAGATTTCCGGTCTTGTGCATCGCGACGCAACCGGCGCCGTCCAACGGAACCGCCCCCGCGCGCTCGTCGAAAATTTGGACTCGTTGCCGTTGCCCGCGTGGGATATGCTACCCGGCTTTCCGCGGCGCTATCCGTCGAACATTTTCTTTTCACCTTCGAGTCGCGCGGCAAGTTTGTGCACATCGCGCGGCTGCGTGTACCGGTGCCGCTTTTGCGATCAGAGCACCTTCGGCAGAAGCTACCGCACGCTTTCGCCGAACACCGTCGTTCGCGCCGTCGAGGAATTGATCGATCTCCACGGCATCCGCTACATCATCTTCTGCGATGACAATTTTACCGTGCACAACGACCGCGTGTTCGCAATATGCGATCGCCTTCGCGCGCTGAAGCGTCCGATTGCGTGGAGTTGCGACGGAAACGTCATGACAGTGACGCGCCCGTTGTTGAAGGCAATGAAGGCCGCCGGGTGTTGGGGCATATCCTATGGTGTCGAGTCCGGCGCGCCCGAAGTCCTCGATTCCCTCGACAAACGCATCGACCTCGCCCGCGCGCGCGACGTCACCATCGCCGCACGCGAGGAAGGGATTCATGTGAAAGGCCTGTTCATCCTCGGCACGCCCGCGGAATCGCCCGCAACCATCGCGGCCACGCGGCGGTTTTTGCTGGAGACGCCCTTCACGACGATCAACCTGTCGAAGTTCACGCCGTATCCCGGCAGCGAACTGCACGACGAAGTGGCCGCCGATCACGAATTCGATTATGCTCAGTTGAACGGGATGAACTTCGTTGTGCCATCGAAACGCCTGAGCATTGCGGCATTGGAGCGTGAATACGCAGAAACTATCCGCTGGTTTTTCGGCCAGCCCAAGGTGCGCCGCGAATACCTGCGACTGCTCGGACGATGGGACAGTATCAAGCGGCTGACGGGAATGGCGCCGTGGGCATTGCGCGCGTGGCTGTCTCCGGAACGGACCGTATCACAGGAGCATGCATAATGGACGAGAAAAAACAGGTCGCCCTCGTGACCGGGGCCGCGCGCGGCATTGGCCGGGCCATCGCCGTGGCGTTGGCGGAAAGTGGACGTCACGTCATCATCAACTTCCGCAGCCGCACCGACGCGGCAGAGGAGACCCTGAAACAAATCGAGGCCCTCGGCGGCGCCGGCGAGTTAGCGCCCTTCGACGTCTCCGACGATCCCGCTGTTACGCACGCCATTGAGGACATTCTCGAACGCCATGCACGCGTCGACGTCCTCGTGCACAACGCCGGCATCCGCGACGACAAACTCCTCGTGTGGATGGAGCCGCCGTCCTGGCACAAGGTCGTCGACACCAGTCTCGACGCGTTCTACTACGTGACGCGTCCTCTGCTGAAACCCATGTTGATGAACCGCCACGGGCGCATCGTGTGCATCGCCTCGACATCGGGCCAGACCGGCATCGAGGGCCAAGTCAATTACTCCGCCGCGAAGGCCGGTTTGATTGGCGCGGCCAAGGCCCTGTCGCGCGAAGTGGCCAAACGCAACGTGACCGTCAACGTCGTCGCGCCGGGATTCATCGACACCGACATGCTCGACGGTC
>JAKJDA010000078.1:9541-9791 GCA_022706165.1 Candidatus Hydrogenedentota bacterium
AGGACGAACTTGCAAAACGCATTCCCATGGGACGCGTCGGGACCGTCGACGAGATCGCGGGCGTGGTTGTGTTCCTCTGTTCTCCGGCGACGTCGTACATGACCGGGCAAGTCCTCGGCGTAAATGGCGGAATTTGTTGAGGGTAATGCAGCAAAGCGGGCTTCAAACATGACACACGCTCCCCCTTCCCCTACGCCGCGTCCAACGCAATGGACCGGTCGCACGCGCGGCGGGGTGTTTGGCAATTGGG
>JAKJDA010000079.1 GCA_022706165.1 Candidatus Hydrogenedentota bacterium
GGGGGGTGGCGTCCATGAGGTGCGTGCGTCCGATTTTGACGATGCCCTGGAACGCCGCGGCCTTTTCCGCGAACGCGTCGCGCAGGCGCGTCAGCGCAGGCAACAGCCGATGCACGATTTGCTCGGCAGCGGCGATATGCATGGCCGTCGGGAAGGTGTCGTTCGAGGATTGCGACATGTTGACGTGGTCGTTCGGGTGGACGGGCGTCTTGCTGCCCAGTTCGCCGCCGAGCATTTCGATGGCGCGGTTCGAGATAACCTCGTTCGCGTTCATATTGGTCTGCGTGCCGCTGCCGGTCTGCCAGATCGAGAGCGGAAAATGGTCATCGAGTCTTCCCTCGATGACTTCATCGCACGCCAAACAGATGAGTTCGCACAGTTCGGGCTTGAGCAGGCCCATGTCGCGGTTGACCAGCGCCGCGGCCTTCTTCAAGACGCCCAACGCGCGGATGATTTCACGCGGCATGCGCTCCGCGCCGATCTTGAAATGCACCAAGGACCGCGCCGTCTGGCAGCCGTAATAGCGGTCAACCGGAACAGGCATCTCGCCCATGGTGTCGCGTTCCATGCGATACTGCGTCGTGTCTTCGCTCATGAAAGGATTCTTCCTTGCTACAGTTGGCGTCCGCATTCCTGACAAAACTTGGCGTCTTCCTCGTTCCGTTTGCCGCACGAGGGGCATTTGATTACGACGATCTGCCGAGGTTCGGAAGCCCCCACGTGGATGCCGGCTTCCTGCATCGCATCCTTCACCATGCCTCCGGCCATGCGCGTATACGGCTCGAGGTCTTCGCGCGCGCGCTGCGGGTCAAGCACCACGCCGGACCCGGCCAAGCCCGCCGCGCCAATCCCCCGCACGACGAGGCCGATTATCATGAGGATCATTCCGCCAAAGGCCCGGAACATGTCGGACCGTGCATGGGCTTCGAAGTTGCGGAAATCGCCGAAATGCATTGCAAACGTTAAAAACGTCGACAGGAATGACAGGAGGCCGATCGCGGCAAGGGCCGTGCCGACGTAATAGAGCGTCTTTCTTCCTTCCGGTATCTGCCGATTCATGCGCTTTCTCCCAGGAGACGACCTCTCTTTTTTTGCTGCGTCACTCCGCACCCGTGCGACACAACATCATTCTCGCAGCGACCGGCGGCGCGCCGCAAGCCACCGACCACAGGTGCAATTTGCCGTCTTGGTCGCCCGTCAGAGCAAATTGGCCGTTGCCGCTCAGGCTGAGAGGGCCTTGGCCCTGGAACGTGTGCAGGCAGCGTCCCGTATTCACTTCCCACAGCATCATGGTCTTCGCTTCGTCGGCGGATAACGCGTACGCGCCGTTGCGTTCCATGCACAGGCTGGTCACGCGCGTGCGGTGGCCTTCGAATACGTGCAGACAACGCCCCGTGCCCACTTCCCACAGCCGCAACGTCGCGTCTTCCCCGGCGGACAAGGCATAGCGGCCATCGCGCCGGAGACTCACCACCAGCACGGGGCCGCTGTGGCCCGCCATCGACGCCTGGCAATCGCCAGACCCAATGTCCCACACGTTCACGTTTCCGTCCATGCCGCCAGACAGGGCATACCGGCCAAACTCGGCGACGAACAAGCTGCGGACGCCGCCCGCGTGCCCTTGAAGGACCCATTCACAGACGCCAGTCGCCATTTCCCACACGCGAATGGATCCGTCCATCGAGGCCGTCAGCACGCAGCGGCCGTCTCCCGTCAGCGCCGCTGCGGTGACGGGTCCGGCATGGCCCTGATAGGTCCGTATGCCCTCGCCGGTGAGGGCGTCCCACACGCGGGCCGAAGCGTCGGCGCTCGCGCTCAGGACGTAGCGTCCATCGGCGCTCAAGACCACGGAAGAAATGAATGCCTTGTGGCCGGTCAGCGCGAAGCGTTCCGTAAGGGTGGCCATGTCCCACAATCGCACCGCGCCGTTGACGCTTCCGGACAGCGCGACGCTCGCGTCCCATCCCAAGTAGACGGCGCTCACCGCGCTATTGTGACCCCAAAAATTCTTGATCCGGCCTCGGGAGTTCGTCATTTGGGTCGCGATCGCCCGAGCGAGTTCGCGCAGGTCGTTGTCCTCGCCGCAGTCGCTGGGAATCCGGTCAAGGCAGGCTTGCGCGCTCACGGCGTCGCCGCGCTCGAGGTGCGCCTCCGCCAAGAGATATAGCGGCAGCCATTCGCCGGGCCGTCCCTCGCACAGTTTGGATAGCGCCGCGACCAAATCGCGGTCCGTGATGCGTCCTGCGCGCCAGAGATAGAGCCCCTGGTTGTACAACGTCTCGGCGTGATCGGGCTGGGCCTTGATCGCCTCCTGCCATAGCGATTCCGCGTCGGCGGTCCGGCCTAAGTCAAGATACGACATTGCCCGATTGCACAGCACATCGGGCGATTCTTCGATCGCGCGCGGCGTCTCCCGCGCATAGGGCGTTCCGCAACATTCGCGGTGCGCCTCGACAAGGATTCGCTCGACTTCGCCAAAATCGCGCGGGCGATCTTCGGGATGGAGGCAAAAACATTGCCGCAGCAGCGCCGCCACCTTGTCCGGGGCCTGCGGAATGTCGAGCGACTCAGGCCCTTGTTCGAGGTAGCCCTCCAACACGTCCGGAGCCGCGGGTCCAGCCATCCAGGTGACGCCGCCGATGAACATCTCGAGCACGGACATCCCATAGCTCCACAGGTCTGTTTGGCGGGTTACGTTGCGACCGGCGCTCTGTTCCGGGGACGCATACAGCGGCGTGCCGGTCATGGCCCCCTCGGTCACGTGCGCCCCGTCGTGCGCGATCATGGCGGCAATGCCGAAATCGGTGACCTTGGCCGTTCCGTCGAGGGTCAACATGACATTGGCCGGCTTTACGTCGCGATGGACAAGACCCTTTCCCTGGGCATACGCCAGTCCGCGCGCCAACTGAATGGCCATGTCCAGGATGCGCCCGAGAGCGACATCCTTTCCGCCACGATACAAACGGCCCGAGAGGATCGCCTCGCCGAGGTTGCCGCCCCTCACGTATTCTGCGAAGACGCGCGGAATGCCGCCCAGGCGCCGCACGTAATAACATTTGACGATATTGGGGTGTTCGCCCAGATTGACCCAGGTCTCGCACTCGCGCTCGAACGCCTCGATGCCGCTTGCCTTGCTTGCCATCGTCAGACGCGGGGCTTTGACCGCCAGATCGATGCCCCAGCGCCGGTGATGCACCAGAAACACGGAACCCATGCCGCCGCGTCCGAGCAGGCGCCGGACGTCGTACAGATCGAGAATGGCATCGCCCTCTTGCCAGTCGAAGGGAACGCCGTCCGGCCCTGCCGCGCGCGATGCCTGCTGCATCGTCGTCATGGCCGATCCCCTATACCCCGAGAGCAGGCTGCCGCGCGAGATGTAAATGGGCCTTCCGCATTTGGCGCAACGCCCCGTTTGCCCAAAGTGGTCCCCCGTCACCTTCATCGGATGACCGCAAACGCACTTTATGACATAAGTTTCGGCCACGTGCGCCGATCCTTTCCTCGTCTCTTCACGGAAACGGGTATCCTTTCCGCTTCCGCGCACTATAGCGCAGAGACGCGTTCCGATGGCATCTTCTTCCCGCCGTGCGAGCGCAGGGCATTATACGCCATCGCACAAACGCGCCGCAGGCTCGATGGTTGAAACCCGGCGCGGACGACTCTATCATTTCCGGGCGCGCGGCCTGCCGCATGGCCGCGTGTACGGCAAACCGCTTACGAACTATGGAGAATCCTCATGCGTCTCGAAAACGATCTGGTGCGCGTGGAACTTGACCCGAAAACCGGCGGATTCGCGTCGATCATTGACAAGCGCTTCGGCAACGACTACATCGGCGCGCCGGACCGCGCGTTGCTGTTCCGGCTCATCGCCCCGCAGCCCGGCGCGGTCCACGCGCATATCAACGCCGCCTCGCCGAAGATTGACGTGAACGGCGCCACGGCCACGCTTACGTACAAGCTTGACGGCGCGGACGCCGTGGCGACCCTTACGCTCGAGGGCGACGGGATCATGGCCGCACTGAAAGTGACCAACACCGGCGCGGTCAATATCGAGGAAGTGATGTTTCCGTACGTGCGGTCGCTCGCGCCGCTGCCAAACGCCGATTTCGTCTGGCCGCAATGGTTCCGGCGAAAATACTCGGACATTTTCGGCAAGGGGGTCGGCGGCGATCACGTCACGTGGAACGAGTGGACGCAAAAGCTCGATGCGCGCTATCCCGCCCATCTCCTGTCGGCGTGGTGCGACTACGGCAACGCCGCGCAGGGCATCGGCCTCGAAGGGCGCCACAAGGATTTTTCGATTCTGGATTTTTCCGCGCACAAGATACTCGAGAAGACCTTCGAGCCCGCGCGGCGCACGCTCGACGTCTTTACGGTGCATCCGCGCCGCATCAAGCCTGGCGAGACCTACGAATCCTCGCCGGTGCGCATCGCGGTGCATGCGGGCGATTGGCACGCGATCGCGGAATCGCACCGCGCATGGCTCGAGACGTGGATTCAAAAACCGGACCGGCCCGCGAAATTCGCCGAGGCCATCGGCTGGCACTTCTACTTCATGAAGCACCAGGACGATTGGGCGCCGTTCACCTATGCCGATATGCCGAAGATGGCCCAGGCGGCGCTCGATGCGGGCTGCCCGTACATCCTGCTGTTCGGCTGGCAGACCGGCGGGCATGACAACAACTACATGTACCGGTATGTCCCCAACGAGGACTGGGGCGGCGAAAAGGCCCTGCGCGAAGCCGTCGCGACGGCGCGCTCGATGGGCGTCGAAATCATGCCGTTTTACAACGGAACGCTCGCGAACATCGGCTTGGAAGAGCATAAGGAATTCGGCCATCGGTGGGAGGCGCACACCTACGTCGGCCATCCGTATTACGCGGGCGATTGGGCGCGCCACAACTTCGACGCGCAGACCCGCAACCGCGCCATGCTCCACCACGAGATCGCGCCGTGCGCCGAGATGCGCGAGTATTTCCTCGCGACGATGAAGCGCATCATCCAGGATTACGGCTTTGGCAACACGCAGCTCGATCAGATCGCGGAGAAGATGCTGGTCGATTACAACCCTGATCATATTGTCACGACGCCGGACCGCGTGTACGTCGACGGCATGGCGGAGCTGTTGCCGAAAGTGCGCGCGTGCATCCGCGAGGTGAACCCCGAGGGCGTGATGATCTCGGAGTGCCTCAACGATTTCACGGGGCAGTGGTGCGACAGCTCGTGGGACTGGACGGCGCTTCTCGATTTTCCGGAGCCGGTTTTGTGCACCGTGCCGTGGCTGTACGGCAGCCTCGAAGTCGACGCGATGGAGTTCGAGGAAACGAACAAGGCCTTTGCATACAAGCTGCATCTCGACATGAAGATCGACGGCGGCGACGCGCCCATCACGAAGTACCCGAAGTACGCGGCGTTCGTGAAAGCCCATGCCGATCTGCGCAAGCGCGTAAAGGACTACTACGTCTACGCCGATTTTCGCGACGAGGAAGGCATCTGCCTCAACCATCGCGAAGGCGTGATGGCGAAGGTCTATCACAACGCCGCGACGCGACGGGCGAGCATCGTCGTCGCCGAAATCGCCGGCAAGGACGCCGCCGTGACCGTGTCAAGCGCATGGAAAGCCAACGGCCCCGTGCGCTGTGATTCCAGCAGCGGCATGCGCGCCGAGATGCCCGCGGGCGCGGCGTACAGCCTGGCGCTCCGTCCGTACGAGGTGCGCGTCCTGTGCCTTGATTTGGCGTAAACAACCGGCGGTCGGTCATGCATTTTCGGGGCGCGGCGTTTCCGTAGGGCCAGTCGCCGCGGCAAGGCGCGGGCGCAGCCAATCCAGGGCGTCGCGAGGCGTCTCAAACACGTAATCGGCGGCGACGAGGCGCTCGTGGGGATAGGACGTCTTCACGGCAAGCGCGACGCACCCCGCCGCTTTCGCGGACGCGATGCCCGCGGGCGAGTCCTCGACGGCGGCGCAGTCGCGTGGAGGCACGCCGAGCAGTTGCGCCGCGCGCACATAGGGATCCGGCGCGGGCTTGTGGCGCGCGACGTCTTCCCAACAGACCATCGCGGCGAAATAGGGCAGCAGCCCTGCGAGGCCCAGCGCCAGCCGCGCGCTGTCGCGACCGCTGCTCGTGGCCACGGCGCACGGCGTTCCGTTCAGTTCGCGCAAGGCGTCCTCGACCCCGGGAAACGCCCGCATTTCTTCGAGAACGCGGGCGTTGTAGGTCTCGCGTTTGCGCGTCAACAACTCGGACTTGGCAAGAGGAACCGCGCCCGACGCAACGAGGCGATCCGCGAGGGCGTCATCGGGCACTCCGATCCACGGAAGAAACCAGCCGGGTTCACACGGCGCGCCCAACGCCGTCAGCACGCATTCCCACGCCCTGCCATGCACCGGCTCACTGTCCACAAGCACGCCGTCCATGTCCAGGATCGCCGCGCGAAATCGATGCTGCGTCATCCAGGAAGCTCCGCGATCATGGGGGACATCGCCAACTGCACAAGCTGGCCTCCGCCGGGCGGCAATGCCGTGACGACGGTCCGCCCTTTGATCGTGTGCGACGACGCGACATCGAACAACGTGACCGCCGTTACGCCCTGCCGAAACGTGACGCGCACCGTCCGCGCGGACAACGTATCCGGGCCCCGCTCAACGCGTTTGTCGACGATCATCGCGAGAGGAGCCTCGCCGGGCTTGGCGAGAATGCCCACCAGGAGGTCGTCGCTCATGCGCGTCACCCATTCGCCGCGCCCCGGACGTCCGCTGCGGTCATAGAGCGCAGGCGGCGCGGTCGTGCGGTAATGACCGACGAGCCCTGTTTTGCGCTCCGTCTCGTCGGTGAACAAGTTGTCGGAGGGCGTCGCCTCCTTGGGAAAAGAGTCCGCGAACCATTCCAACATCATCGCCGCTTCGTTGTCGCGCTCATAATATTCGACGCGGATGGGGACAAGCTTGCCCATCGGCAACGTTACCGTGGCGGATGCCTGGAAGGCGCCGTCCGAATAGTCCCAGTTATCAATGATTTTCTTGCCGTCGATCCACACTCTGCAACCGTTGTTGGACACCGCGTTGAAGGCGATTGGCTCGAAACTCTTGGCCTTGATGAATCCGGTCCAAACGACCTCGAAATGGTCGATGTCCATTTCAGGGAAGGGCGATTCATACTCCCAGTTGAAGAAAAGGGTCTTGTCCACGCGTTCGAACTCGACGGGGGTTGGCTTTTTCGGCCAGGCGCCGCTGTGGTAGACGATCTCGCAGGTGCGCCCGATCAGTTTCGGGCCCCACGCCTGCACGCGCAGGTTGGCATCCTTGGCGACGCGCCATTTCGGGTCGAGTCGATCGCGCGCCTCATCGATCGTCATATTCGGCGCAACGGGCTTTGTCGCCAAGGCGCCGAAATCCTGATAGGTGAAATACCAGAGGCCCTGCGCGCCATAGGCCAGCGACGCATACACCTGGAAACGAGCCAGCGACGCGCTCGTGAAGGGCTTGTCGAGGTCGAGCGTCGCCACGTTGAACATCGGCCACGGCAACAGGCCGTATTGCACGGCGGCGTCGCGCAACGCCAACAGTTGATTGCAGTAAATTTCGGCCTGCTTGGCGGCGGACCGGCGGGCGTTGTAGAGCGTCGGGTAGAACTGCGGATTGGCGATGGGAGCGCCGACCTGCGCAAGCGATTCGGGATGGAAATAGCACTGGCATATCCACGGGAACAGGTCCGGGCAGTTCTGTCGCATCCAGTTCGTCGTGGCGACAAGCGGCGGCGGCGCCATGCCAATATCATCGCCGAGCAGGAACCGTACCGCGCGTGCAGCCACTGCAACTCCGGCAACGTCGCAGGATGATGGAAAGGATGCGGCGCATACTCGCCTTCGACGCCGCCCCAGGGATTGCCGTTGGGCGTGTACGTGTCGACAAGGACCATGAGGCCGTGTTTTTGCGCAAGGTCGAGGGCGGTTTGCGGGTCCTGATAACGCGGCGACATGACGAGGTTGAAGCCCGCCTCGCGATAGAGCGCGTAGTCGACATCCGTCGCAGGGGGCGGGTTGAACGCGGCAATGATGAACTCTTTCGCGCGAAAGTCCCAGCCGTCCATGGCGCGCGCTGGTTGTTCCCCGGCGTGCGCCGCAACCGAAAGCAGCCATGCCGCCGTCCATGCGATTTTCGCGACCGTGGCGCCGCAAGCGATCGCTTCACGTTTCTCGTGACTCATGCGTCTCCTTCCGCCCCGATCCAGGCGCTTTCCCTGCGCGCCTGCATGCCCGAGACGATAGCACTCGGGAAATCGTGCCGCAAGATCAGGGCGCGGACACACCCCCGTGCGTTATTTCGAAAGAACCACCCCAATCCCTTTTCCGCCGAGGTGATTCCAGAGCTCGGCGCATGCTATAACCCCCGCGCATTTCGTCCGCAACCCAAGCCTTCGGGCTGAAGACAGGAACGCCATGAGCCGTCGCGTCGTCGTTCTATGCGTCATCGCATGCTCGCTCCCATAGAAGCTTGGCATGTTCCTGCGATCCGGGGTTGCGTGCAGGTTTTGGCACAGTTTGGCGCGCAATCTGGACACAGACCGGGCACGATCGCCTGGGCTGCGAGGTGTTCGTCAGGAGGGGATCATCAAGAAACGTCCATCGGGACAAGCGAAAATAAAATTGGCGTCCCCAAGGGGATTCGAACCCCTGTCGCCGCCGTGAAAGGGCGGTGTCCTAGGCCAGGCTAGACGATGGGGACGCCGAAGATAGGCGACACGCTTGGCGGCGCGCGGCAGCAGGAGGTCGCGCGTTATCGCGCGCCGCAGCGCCCGTCCGCCGCAAAAGCAGGGAAGAGGATAACATGTCCGCTTCACGAAAGCAAATTGCCTGCAAAAGATAACGAGTGGTGCCGAAGACTGTCCTGCCTGACGGAAAGGCCGTCGCCGCACATCCCCGGCTCAGACGAACCGGCGGCGGCTTCCCGCTTTCCGGGCGCCATCACCTCGCCCGGCGCCCGAAAAACCGTTATGGAGCCATGGACCAATCCCGCGAATCCGGAACATCCACCCACACGCCGCCGCAATGGATGGATTCCTGACTGCACAAGCCGGGCAATGTCATATCCATGGATTCATGGATGCCGACGCTGCAGGGACGCCGCCCCTCAATCGCGTCAACAAAATCCAACAACTCGAAATAATCGCCGCCGCCGTGCCCCGCCTTGGCGGCTTCTTCCTCGCCACGCCTCCAATAGTCCGGAAGAAATTCGCCGGCGAGGCTTTCCAACTCCATCCATTCCGTCGCCGGAGAACGCCCGCGAAGCCAAATGCGATCTTTCTCGCCGGGGGCGCGCGCGGATTCGTAGGCGCCGTCCGTTCCTTGAAGCTGATAGTTCGTCGTTGCGTGCGGCCGATCGGAAAGCATGTCGACGCGTATCTTCACGAGGCCGCCGCTGCGCATTTTGCACAGCATGACGCAAGAATCCTGGTTTTCGTAGCAATCGCCGCGGGGATCGCGATAGTGGCGGCCCGATCCGGCGCAACAAACCGACACGACGCGGTCGCCCGGCATCCATTGAAGGATTGGGCCGAGGGAATGAGTGCCGTAGGTGACGCCGTCGATGCCGGTCTGCCATTTCCGTCGCCAGCGCGTTTGCTCATTCAATTCCTTCAGTTCGTGAATATACTCGCCCTCGGCATAGTACGGCTGGCCAAAGAGACCCGCCCGCACCAGTTCCGTCACCAGCATGATGGGCTTGGCATAGATATAGTTCTCGGCCATGACATAGATGCCCCGGCTGGCG
>JAKJDA010000007.1:0-5529 GCA_022706165.1 Candidatus Hydrogenedentota bacterium
ACATATCGCAGGGCCGTCGGGTCGTAGCCTCGATCGAGCAGGTCGCGCAGCGTGAAAAAGTTATTGAGCGACTTCGACATTTTGCGGCCTTCGACGATCAAGTGCTCGCAATGCAGCCAGTACCGCACGAAGGGCTTGCCCGTCGCGGCTTCCGACTGCGCGATCTCGTTCTCGTGATGCGGAAACATCAGATCGATGCCGCCAGAATGGATATCGAACGTTGGGCCAAGGCTTTTCGTGCTCATTGCCGAACACTCGATGTGCCAACCGTTTCCCAAAAGACCGAGCCGTCTTCTTCGTCCCATGCCTTCCACAACGCGAAGTCGCGCGCGTCTTCCGTGGCATACTCGTCGGAATCCACGCGGCCGCTCGCCCCCGTCTTCAAGGCGTCGAGATCGTGGTGGCTCAGCTTGCCGTAATCCTTGAATGCCCCGAGCCGGAAATAGACGCTGCCGTCAGATTCATACGCGTAGCCTTTCTCAAGCAGCGTTTGAATCAACGCCACGATGTCGTTGATGTGATCCGTGGCGCGCGGGTACTCCGTGGCGCGCAACAAGCCGATGGCGTCGATGTCCTGCAGGAACGCGTCGAAAAAGCGCGTGGTCAGGGCCTTCAGCGATTCGCCGGTTTCGCGGCAGGTGCGAATGATTTTATCTTCCACATCCGTGATGTTTTTGACGTGGCGGACGGCATATCCGCGGTACTCTAGGTGCCGGCGCAGCAAATCCTCGAAGGTGAACGTTCGCAAGTTGCCGATATGCGCGAAGTTGTAGACCGTCGGGCCGCAGGTGTACAGCCCGACCTTGCCCGGATCGATCGGCTCGAAAATTTCCTTTTGACGCGTCAACGTGTTGTAAAACTGAATCGCCATGGCCGCTCCGGGTATTCGACGCGCATGACCATTCCGCGCGCGAAAGGGGGATTGTACCGCCGGGCGCTGGAACGAATCAAAATCGCCTTGTGAAAGGCGCTCCCCGCTCTTGCTTTCTTCCGGCATCAGGCCCCACACTATCGCCAAGGTTCCGATGTGCATGGGGAAGATTTGCGGACGAAAGATGCATATTCTCGTTGACAACGGCAGCTATGATTTTCGCAACGTGGGCGACGCGGCCATGCTGCAGGCGCTGGTCGCGCGTTTTCGCGCGTTGGTTCCGGGCGCGCGATTCACGGCGTTGACGTCGAATCCGGACAAGTTGGCCGCGCAGTGTCCGGGCGTTGCGCCGCTCTCGACGCAAGGCCGTCGCGTATGGCTGCAACAGCGCAACATCCTCGGCCCCTTGTTCCGGCTGTTTGCGTGTGCCGAGTCGGCGCTTGCCGCATGCGAGGATTTTCTTCGGGTGAATGGCTCTCGATTCAGCGCCGGCGTGATTTCAGCGCGCATGGCGCGCCGGGGAATCGAGACCGATACGATGCGCGCTTTCTTGGAAGCCATCGATGCCGCGGATGCCGTGGTCGCCAGCGGCGGCGGTTATCTGACGGACGTGTTTGCCGTTCACGCCGCGGCGACGCTTCACACGCTGCGCTTGGCGCAACAGCGACGCAAACCCACGGCTTTTTTCGGCCAAGGCATTGGCCCCCTCGATAATGTGTCGCTGCGTAAAACAGCCCGGCAGGTTTTTCGTCGCGCCGACCTCATCGCGTTGCGGGAAAGGCGCCGGGGCGTCGATCTGCTGCAGCGTCTCGGCGTTCCCGGCGAACGGCTGCTGGTTACGGGCGATGACGCCATCGAGTTGGCGCATGCGGAACGTCCGGACGCGCTGGGGACTGGGCTTGGCGTCAATGTGCGATTGACCTCCTATTCCGATATCGACCCCGAGCAACTGGCCAAGACAGGCCGAGTCATCAAAGAGTTTGCGGCGCGCCGGGGGGCCGCGTTGCATGCGCTTCCGATATCTTTTTATGAGGGTCAGGACGATCTCGCCTCGATTCGCGCGCTCCTTGGCTCCGATATGCCCCTGGACGCCGCGTGTACGGACACGCCGCAATCGATCATCCGCCAGGCCGGCAAGTGCCGCGTCGCGCTCACGGGCAGTTATCATGCGGGCGTGTTTGCGTTGTCGCAAGGCATTCCGGTTGTCGCGTTGGCGCGGTCTCCGTACTATACGGACAAGTTTCTCGGGTTGATGGAGGCCTTTGGCGCGGGGTGCGTTGTCGTGTTTCTGGACGATCCGGCGCTGGAAATGCGGTTGATGGAGAATTTGAATCAGGCATGGGAATCGGCGGACGATGCGCGGGCGCCGCTTCTGATCGCTGCGGAACGGCAGATAGCGGCCGGGCGCGCGGCGTATGCGCGTTTTGTGCAGGAGACGCTGGCGCATGCGTGATCGCGACGTTTCCCTCAGCGTCCTTATGCCGGTGTACAACGCGCGCCGCTACGTCGCCAAGGCCGTGGAGAGCATTCTCGATCAGGACTTCGTCGACTTCGAGTTCCTCATCATCGACGACGGTTCGACCGATGGATCGGCGGAGATTCTCGACGACTATGCCCGACGCGATCCGCGCATCCGGCTTGTCCGGCGCGAGAACCGGGGATTGGTCGCGTCCTTGAACGAAGGCATTGCCCTTGCCCGTGCGCCGTTCATCGCGCGCATGGACGCCGACGATATCGCCTTGCCCCATCGGCTGCGCGTGCAGGCGGACTTCCTAGCGGCGCATCCCGAGGTTGTGTGCGCAGGCGGCGGAATCGATGTCATAGACGAGAAGGGCCGTCGGATCACGCGGATACCCGTCGCGCAGGGCAATGCGCGCATCCAAGAACTGGCCCTGCAGGGCAAGACTCCGATCTGCCACCCGACGGCGGTTATGCGCAAGGAGGCCGTGCTTGCCGCTGGAGCATATGACCCCGATATGATGCTCGCCGAAGACTTGGACCTGTGGCTCAGGCTAGGCGAGCAAGGGGAGTTGGCCAATGTTCCCGAGACCGTGTTGCAGTACCGGCTGCACCCGGCGTCGGTGAGCGAGGCCGCAGGCTCCCGGCAAATTGATCGCATGCGCTTGGCGTGTGCGCGCGCCTGCGAGCGACGGGGCGTGGCATCGTCCTTCGAGGCCGACGCGCCTTGGCGACCCGGCGAAGACCGCCTGTCGAAGCATCGTTTCGCGCTTAAATACGGCTGGTGGGCCTTCAATAGCGGCGAGCGGCATACCGCCCGGGCGTATGGCGGCAAAGCCATTGCGGCGCGGCCTTTTTCCATGGAAGGGTGGCGGCTTCTTGTATGCGCCCTGGTGAAGCCGACCCGGAGGGCGGGGTAATGCGCGTCAGCGTCGCCATGCCTGTTTACAACGCTGGCCCCTATCTTCGCGAGGCGATCGAGAGCATGCTCGATCAGACCCTTCGCGAGTTTGAATTCATCATCATCGACGATGGTTCGACCGACGAGTCGCGGGCAATCATCGAGGACTATGCGCAGCGCGACGGCCGCATCCGCATGATAAGCCGCCCCAATCGCGGCATTACGCCCACGCGCAATGAGGCCCTTGGGTTGGCGCAGGGCGAGTGCGTTGCGGTCATGGATGCCGACGATGTCTCCTTGCCGGATCGTCTTGCGCTGCAAGCGGCGTATCTGGACGCCCATCCCGAATGTTTGGCGGTGGGCGGGCGCATTCTGATCGTGGACGCGGAGGGATGGCCGATTCGTGAGGCGTGCACGCATGAGGCGCACGAGGACATCGACCGATTTCACATGCAAGGGCAGGGCGGCGCGTTGGCGCATCCGGCGTCGATGTTCCGGCGCGAGGCGGCCCTGGCGATTGGCGGGTACCGCGAAGCGTTTGCCGCGGGCGAAGACCTCGATTTGTTCCTGCGGTTTGCCGAACGGGGCAAGTTGGCCAACGTGCCGCAGCGCGTGCTGAAATACCGGCAACATTCGCGCAGCGTCAGCCATGCCCGAGCCGACGTGACGCGCCGTTGCACCGAGGCTGTTTTGCGCGACGCGTATGCGCGCAGGAACCTTCCGGAACCTGGCGATTCGCTGCTGCAGGTGGATGAAGCCCCCCTGTCTCTGGCGGCGCAACATCTCAAATGGGCGTGGTGGGCTCTGGATGCCGGACATGTCGCCACCGCGCGAAAACATGCCTGCCGGGCGTTGTTTCGAGAGCCCTTCCGCGTCGGGTCATGGCGCGCCGCCTTCTGCGCCTGGAGGGGACGTTGATATGAAAGATGCGCCATGCGAGTGACCTTTGTGCTGGCGCATGCCGACCTTTCGGGGGGCGTGCGCGTCGTGGCGATGTACGCCGACAGCCTTCGGCGACAGGGACACGAGGTTCTTGTCGTCTCGCGTCCGCCGCGGCCTCTTTCTTTTCGCGAAAGGCTTAGGGCCCTGGTCCAGGGAAAGCGTGCGTCTGTCGGCGCGGTTTCGTCGCATGTGGATGCGTTGGACGTTCCCCACCGTGTGTTGCGGGACTTTCGCCCTGTCGAGGCGGACGACGTTCCCGACGCGGACGTTATCGTCGCCACATGGTGGGCCACCGCGAACTGGATCGCCTCGTTTCCGGCGCGAAAGGGCCAGAAGGTCTACTTCGCCCAGGGATACGAGAAGTCTTCCGACGATGATGATGTTCGTTGCGATGCGGCATGGCGCCATCCCATGCATCGCATTGCCGTGTCGCAGTGGTTGGTGGATGTGGCGGCGGAGCGTTTCGGCGTGCATGATGTCGCGCTCGTGCCCAACGGCGTGGACCTGGACGTTTTCCGTGCCCCGGAACGCGGCAAACAGGCCGCGCCAACGGTTGGCTTCGTGTATTCGACCTCGCCGCTCAAGTCCGTGGACGTCGCGATTCGCGCCATCGAGCGCGCGCGCACACGCATTCCAGGGCTTCGGGCAGTCGCTTTCGGCGCAACGCCTCCCTCCGGCGCCCTGCCGTTGCCCCCGAAGACCGCCTACACGCTGCGGCCCGCGCAACAGGCCTTGCGCGGCATCTATGCTTCGTGCGATGCCTGGTTGTGGAGCAGCCGCCAAGAAGGATATGGGCTTCCCTTGCTTGAGTCCATGGCCTGTCGCACGCCGGTGATCGCCACCTGCGCCGGGGCGGCTCCGGAACTGCTGGCAAACGGGGGCGGTTATCTGATACAACGCGGCGACGCCGATGCCATGGCCGACGCCATCGAACGGCTGTGCGGGCTTTCCGACGATGCGTGGCGGGCCATGTCCGCCGCGGCCTATGCCACCGCTTGCGCGCGCGACTGGCGCACGTCGGCGCGCCTGTTCGAGAGCGAATTGACGCGCATTGTCGCCTGTTCTGCGACGGTTCCGGCGAACGACAGGGCCCAGCAACCATGACCTTTCTCGTTCCATTGACGTTGTTTGGATGGATACCGTTCGTGCTGTTTCTGTTTTTCGCGCTCAAGCCGACCCGCGCCATCATCGCGGCGTTCATTCTGGCGTGGCTGTTTTTGCCGAACGCCCATTTCAAGGCCCCGCAGGGACTGCCGGAATACACAAAGGCCATGGCCACCACCCTGGGCGTGCTGCTGGGCGTCGCCCTGCTCGATCCCGGCCGGCTCGCGTCGTTCCGGCCCAAATGGTTCGACCT
>JAKJDA010000007.1:5539-20820 GCA_022706165.1 Candidatus Hydrogenedentota bacterium
GTCGTTGGCAAACGGACTGGGCATCTACAACGGCTTGTCGCTCAGCTTTGGCGATGTCATCGATTGGGGACTGCCCTACTTCATCGGTCGGCTCTACTTCACCCGGATTGAGTCTCTTCGCGAACTGGCCTACGGCATTCTGATAGGCGGGCTTTTCTATGCGCCGCTTTGCTGGTTCGAGATACGCATGAGTCCCCAGCTCAACTATTGGATATACGGCTATTACCAAAGCAGCTTTTCCTCGACGTACCGCTACGGCGGTTGGCGGCCCATGGTTTTCATGAGCCACGGCCTTATGGTCGGCATTTGGATGATGTCCGCCTCGTTTGTGGCCTCGTGGCTGTGGGTTACTGGAGCCATGAAGCGTTTCCGAAAAATCCCCGGCTGGATGGTTTCCGGTTTTCTCTGTCTCACCACGGTGTGTTGCAAGGCCACGGGGGCGACGGTGTTGCTGTTCCTGGGGCTGGGCGTTCTGGCGGGCATCAAGTGGCTGCGTTCGCCGATCGTCGTGCTGGTTCTCATCTTTTTGCCGGTGGCGTACATTGCCGGGCGCACCAGCGATATCATTCCAGCGGGCCCCATTATTTCCCGCGCCCAGACGTATTTCGGCCCGGACCGCGCCGCCTCGCTGCAGGTGCGATTGACGACCGAGGACCGCATGGCGGCCAAGGCCCTGGAGCGTCCTGTGTTTGGCTGGGACGGCTGGGGGAGGGCGCGCGTCACCAGCGACAGCGGCGAGGACCGGACCCTCGTGGACGGGCTGTGGATCATAACGTTTGGATCGAAGGGCTTGTTTGGGTTGGGCGCGCTGTTGCTGCTCATTTTGGGGCCGGTCGCGTTGTTGCTGCTCCAGATACGCGTGCGACATTGGTCTCATCCCGCCTTGGCGCCCGTGACGGCCGTGGCGTTGTTGCTGCCGCTTTTCATGCTCGACGGCCTCTTGAACGCCATGCTCAACCCCATCTATGTCCTCATCGCGGGCGGCATCGCGGGATTCAAGCTCCAGCCGCCCCCGCGGCGCATTGTCCGCCCCAGGCGCGCGTCCGAAGAAGAGCCGTTGTAACAGCGCGCCTCGGCGAAAAGAAGACGAAAAGGCGGCGCCCCTGATGCGGCATCGCGGCTTCCCCTCTTGGCGCTTGGATCGGCGTGTGGCATAATGCGGCCTGCTGTTTGACGCGTCGACCGAACAGCCCAGGAGGTGTTGCATGTCTTTCATCTCGACCACTGCGCTCCAACAACCTTCGCCGTCGCCAGGCGATTCCCGTTACCGGATCGCCGCGGACGCCATGGCGACCATCGTCATCTTCGGCGTGACGGGCGATCTGGCGGGGCGCAAACTGATCCCCGCGGTCTACAATTTGTGGCGCGCGGGCTTTTTGCCGGAGCGCATCGCGGTGGTTGGGGTGGCGCGCAAGCAGAAGACCGATGCCGAGTTCCGCGCGGAGATGTGCGAAGCTCTCAAAAAATACTCGCGCACGGGCCACGGCGAAAGCGACACCTGCGATCCGTTCGTCGCGAATCTGCACTATCATTCCCTGGAATTCAGCGCCGCCGCCGCCGAGTACCGCAAGCTTGGCGAACGGCTTGCCGCCATGGAACAGCGCGCCGGGTTTGCGGGGTCGCGGTTGTTTTATCTCGCGACGAGCCCCGAATATTTCGCGCCCGTAACGGAACGCCTGGGCGCGGCGGGATCGCCCGGAGGGGCCTTGGGCGAGGGTGGTGGTGGAAAAGCCGTTTGGCGAGGACGCCGCGTCGGCGGAGGCGTTGAACCGTTCCTTGCGTGCCGTGCTCAGCGAACGTCAGATATACCGCATCGATCATTACCTCGGCAAGGAAACCGTCCAGAACATCTTCGCGTTTCGATTGGGCAACGCGATCTTCGAACCGTTGTTCCATCACCACTACGTCGATCACGTGCAGATCACCGTCGCCGAAACCGTCGGCATGGAAGGCCGGCGCGGCGCGTTCTACGACCAGACCGGGGCCCTGCGCGATGTCGTGCAGAATCACGCCTTGCAGTTGCTCTGTCTCGTTGCGATGGAGCCGCCCGCTCGCTTCGCCGCCCAGGACATCCGAGACGAAAAACTCAAGGTCCTCAGCTCCGTTGCGCTCCCCTTTGGAGACCCGCTGGAAACGTGGTGCGTGCGCGGACAGTACGCCGAGGGCGGCGGCATGCCGGGATACGTCGCCGAACAGGGGGTTGCGCCCGATAGCAAAACGGAAACCTATGTCGCGTTGCGTCTGTATGTCGACAACTGGCGTTGGGCGGGCGTGCCGTTCTACCTTCGAACCGGCAAGCGCATGGCCTCGCGCGTAACGGAGATCGCCCTTCAGTTCCGCCGGCCTCCAACGCAATGCTTCAAGGACCTTGGCGTGAAATTGCCGCAACCCAACGTGTTGTCGTTCCGCATTCAGCCCGACGAGGCCATCTCGTTGACCTTCAGCGCGAAACCGCCCGGCATGGAATTCCTGCTTGAGCCGGTGGCGATGGATTTTCGGTATGGCACGGCGTTCGAGCAAGATTTGCCCGAGGCGTACGAGCGGCTGTTGCTGGATGCCCTGCGCGGCGATTCGACGTTGTTCATGCGCGCCGACGAGATCGAGCGTGCGTGGCGGATCGTCACGTCGGTGAGGGACGCCTGGAAGGACGCGCCTCTTCCCGAATTGTACCGGCCCGGAACCTGGGGGCCTCCGGAGGCCGATCGCCTCTTTGCTTGTTGCCAAGGCGCATGGCGCACGCTATGAACCTGCACGTTGCGGATGATCCCGCGCGGGCGCTTGCGGAACGGTTTGCGGCGGAACTGCCGCGCGATGGACGGGTCCACGTGGCCTTGTCGGGCGGTTCCACGCCCCGGCAGTTGTTTCGCTTGCTGGCGACGGAATTTCGCGGCGCCGTGCCGTGGGAGCGGGTCGAGATATGGCAAGTGGACGAGCGCTGCGTGCCGCCCGATCATGAGGACTCGAACTGGCGCCTGATCGCCGCGGAACTGCTTGCCCGCGAGAACGGAATCGTCGCGCACCGCATCGAGGTCGAGCGCGATACGGCCGCCGAGGCATATGAGCGCCTGCTGCGCGACCGTGTTCCCGAGGGACCGGATGGATGTCCCGCGCTCGATTTCGTTTTTTTAGGCATGGGCGCGGACGGGCATACGGCCTCGCTTTTTCCGAATTCGGCAGCGCTGGACGAAGCGGCGCGACTGGTTGTTTTCAACGAGGTTCCGCAGCGGGCTGTGCGCCGCGTGACGATGACGTTCCCGTTGCTGCGCGCCGCGCGGCGTCGATGGTTCCTGGTCGCGGGCGCGGACAAGGCAGCGGCCTTGGCGCGCGTCCAACGGGGCGAATTGCCCGCGGGCCAACTCGCGGACGCCGAATGGTTTCTTGATCCTGCCGCGGCGGGGGAGTCCCGTCCGTAATCATTCCGTCGATATGGGATCGCCCTTGCCGTCGAGAGCGGCGAGCATGGTGTGCCAGGCGAGGGTGGCGCATTTGATGCGCACGGGGTATTCGCGCACGCCGCAGAACACGGCCAAGCGGCCCAGGTCTTCGGCGTTGACGGGCGCGTCGGGTTCGGACGTGACGAGGGCGTGGAATTTGACGAAAAGGGATTCGGCCTCTTTCTTGGTTTTTCCCTTGAGCAAAGTCGTCATGATCGATGCGGAGGACTTGCTGATCGCGCACCCGCACCCTTTGAAGCTGACGTCGACGATCTTGTCGTCCTCGAACTTCAAGTAGATCGTGAACTGGTCGCCGCATAAAGGATTGAAACCGTCGGCTTTGCAATCGGCACAGGTCATCTCGCGAAAATTGCGCGGGCTTTTGTTGTGTTCCAGGATAACCTGCTCGTATAGGGCCCTGTTCTCAGCCATCAGTCAAACACCTTCTTTACTGCTTCCGCCGCCGCGGCGGCGGCGTCAAGATCAGCCTTGGTATTGTAAAACGCAAGCGAAATACGCGCGGTCGCCGGCACGCCAAAACGCTGCATCACCGGTTGTGCACAATGGTGCCCCGCGCGAATGGCCACGCCGTTGTCGCTGAATATCTGTCCAATGTCATGCGGGTGCGCACAGTCCATTGTAAACGATAACACCGCCGCTCTGTGAGGCGCTGTGCCGATACGTCGAACGCCGTCGATGTTCGACAACAGGCGCGTGCCGTATTCGAGGAGTTCGTCCTCCCACTTCGCAATCCGCTCCATCCCGAGTTCGGCGAGATAATCCACCGCGACGCCGAGCCCGATCGCGCCTTCGATGTGCGGCGTGCCTGCCTCGAATTTGTACGGCAGCGAATTGAATATCGTCTTCTCGAAGGTCACCGACAAAATCATGTCGCCGCCGCCTTGATACGGCGGCATGGCATCCAGCCGAGGCGCCTTGCCAAACAAAACGCCGATGCCGGTCGGGCCGCACATTTTGTGCCCCGAACAGACGAAGAAGTCGCAATCGATATCTTGGACATCGATCGGCACGTGCGGGGCCGACTGCGCGCCATCCACCAACACCGGGGTTCCATTGGCGTGCGCCATCGCGATCATTTTCTTGACCGGATTAACCGTGCCCAATGCGTTCGAGACATGCGAAAGGCCCACCATCTTCGTGCGTGGGGTGAGCAGCTTCTCAAATTCCTCGACCAGCAATTCGCCCGCGTCGTTCATCGGAATCACGCGCAACGTTGCGCCTTTTTCCTCGCACAGCATCTGCCACGGCACGATGTTGCTATGGTGTTCCATCGCGGAGATCAGGACTTCATCGCCTGCGCCGACATGGGCGCGGCCGTAAGTCTGCGCGACAAGATTGATGCCCTCTGTCGCGCCGCGAGTAAAAATGATCTCGCACGTCAACGGGGCATTGAGAAATTTCTGGACCTTCTTGCGAGACTTCTCATAGAGATCTGTCGCAAGCTCGCTCAAGTAATGCACGCCGCGATGCACATTCGCGTTCTGTTCGGCGTAGTACCGCGTCACCGCGTCAATGACCGCCTGCGGCTTCTGACTCGTCGCGGCGTTATCAAGATAGACCAATGACTTTCCGCCCACGGTCAGATGCAACGCGGGGAAGTCTTTGCGAATGCGCTCGACATCCAATTCCGTCAAGGCAACACCTTTCGTTTTTAAGATTCACCACAAAGGCACAAAGGACACAGAGACTCACAAAGGGAAGAGGAAGAAATCAATTACAGATCACACAGATAAACACAGATGAAAGTCATTTAACTTTCTCTGCGGCCTCTGCGTCCAATTCTTTCATCCTTTGTGTCTTTGTGTTAAATCCGTTCTTTCATTTCTAACAGCCGCGTATCATCGTTCATTTTGGGCTGTACTTGTCAAACACCAAGCGATCCAACCGTGCACGCACCGGCTCCATCGTTAGCTGCGCGACGATTTCGTCCGCGAAGCCATAGGTCAAGATGCCGCGTGCGGTTTCGGGGCTCATCCCGCGCGTCTGGAAATAATACACCAGCTCCTTCGGCGGCTGGCCGATGGTCGCGCCGTGCGTGCATTTCACGTCGTCGGCGAAAATCTCCAGCAAGGGTTTCGTGTCGACCGTCGCCTTGTCCGATAGCAGCAGATTGCGGTTGAGCTGCTGCGAACTCGTCTTCTGGGCTCCGCGCTGCACCCGGATGCCGCCGCTGAACACGCCGGCGCTCGCATCGGCGAGAATGCCCTTGTAGCCAATCCAACTGGTGCAATGCGGCTTGGCATGATCGATGCCGGTCGCGTTGTCGGCCAGCATCGAACCGTCGGTCATGTAGAGCCCGTTCAGCGAACAGTCCGCGCCCTCGCCGTCGAGCAATGCCTTGTCCTCGTTGCGCACAATACGTCCGCCAGCGGTAAACACATAGGACGTGTAGCGGCTGTTCCGAGCCTGGCGCACGCGTGCCGTGGCCAGATGGAAGGCATTCGGCGCTTCATCGACGAACTTGACGCGATAGAGCGCGGCGTTCTCCCCGATCGAGGTCTCGGTTACGGCGTTGGCGAAATAGGCGGCGTCGTTCACGGCCGACACGCAGCTCTCGATCAGCTTCAGTTCGGCGGATTCGTCCAAGACGATCAAATTGCGCGGGTTCGCCGTCTTGCCCGCCGCCGCCGAAGTCGCTACAAACACAAGATGCACCGGCGCTTCGAGGGCGACGCCCTTCGGCGCGTAGACAAACGCGCCGTCTTGAAACAATGCGGTGTTCAGAGCGGTAAAGACGGTCGACACGCCATTCCCCGCGTAGTGACCCAGGTGTTCTTTTGCGACAGGATGTTCGTCGCGGATCGCCTCGGCCAGACTTCCGGCGTACATGCCCTTCGGCAGCGAGACCGTGCGCGACAACGCGGCGTTGTAACGGCCGTCTACAAAGACCAATTCCGCCCAAGCTGCTTCGTGATACAAGAACGGGGCAATGTCGCCGTTGCCAATCGATGGCGCGCTTGCCGCAACGGGCGCGAACGGCATCTTCAGGATGGGCGCGATGTTGGTGAAGCGCCACTCTTCCTGCCGTCGATCCGGGAACGGCAACTCGGCAAAACGTTCCGCACCGCTCCTGCGCAACGCCCCCGCCCACTCTGGCGCTTGTGTCTGCGCCAGGGCATTAATGGCCGTGAGATACGCTTGTTTTTGCTCGGGATTCTTCACTTCGGTCATGTATAAACTCCAAGAAATCATGGAGAAGAATACAACAACAGATTCTTCCCTCTGCGGCCTTTGCGTTCTCTGCATCTCTGCGTTGAGATTTTTGAACGCAGAGTCGCAGAGCGCGCTAAGGTCGCAGAGAAGAAGTCAAACTGCCGCGACTTCTTCTTTGATCCAATCGTAGCCCTTTTCTTCAAGTTCGAGGGCCAGATCCTTCCCGCCGGACTTGACGATCCGTCCTTTGTACAGCACGTGGACAAAATCCGGCACGATATAGCTCAGCAACCGCTGATAGTGCGTCACCATCACGACGGCGCGGTTTTCCGAGCGCAACTTGTTCACGCCTTCGGACACGATGCGCAGCGCGTCGATGTCGAGCCCGGAATCCGTCTCGTCGAGGATCGCCAGTTTCGGTTCCAGCACGGCCATCTGCAAGATCTCGTTGCGCTTCTTCTCGCCGCCGGAAAAACCCTCATTCACGGGGCGATCCGCGAATTTCCTGTCTATTTTGACGAAGTCCATCTTCTCTTCAAGAAACTCGCGGAACTCCATTGCGTCGAGTTCGTCGAGGCCATTGCTCTTGCGAATCTCATTCAGCGCCGCCTGCAGGAAATAGGCATTCGAAATGCCCGGAATCTCCACGGGATACTGAAACGCCAGAAACAACCCCAACCGCGCGCGCTCTTCCGCGGGCAGTTCGAGCAGGTCGCGGCCCAAAAACGACACGCTGCCGTCGGTCACGTCATACGCCTCGTTGCCGGCCAGCACGCCCGCAAGCGTGCTCTTGCCCGAACCGTTCGGCCCCATGATGGCGTGCGTCTCGCCCGCGTTCACGGTGAGGTTGACGCCGCGCAGGATTTCGTTTCCTTCGACGGTCGCATGCAAGTTCTTGATTTCAAGCATTAGCCGACACTCCCTTCCAGACTGACTCCGAGCAACTTGGTGGCTTCGACGGCAAACTCCATCGGCAGGTGCTCGAACACTTCTTTGCAAAAACCGTTAATCACCATCGATATCGCGTCTTCTTGGCTGATGCCGCGTTGCTTGCAGTAGAACAATTGGTCTTCGCTGATCTTTGAGGTCGAGGCCTCGTGTTCTACATGCGCCGTCGGGTTTTTCACCTCGATATACGGGAACGTGTGCGCGCCGCATTGATCGCCGATGAGGAGCGAATCGCATTGCGTGTAGTTGCGCGCGTTGTGGGCCTTCGGCATGACCTTGATCTGGCCGCGGTAGCTGTTGTTGCCGTTGCGCGCAGAGATGGTTTTCGAGATCACCGTGCTGCGCGTGTTCGCGCCGAGATGGATCATCTTCGTGCCGGTGTCGGCCTGTTGGTAATTCGTGCTCAACGCCACCGAATAAAATTCGCCAATCGAGTTCTCGCCCTGCAGGAGGCAGCCGGGGTATTTCCAGGTGATCGCGGAACCCGTCTCCACCTGCGTCCACGAGATATGTGAATTGCGCCCGGCGCACTTGCCGCGCTTCGTCACGAAATTGTAGATGCCGCCCTTGCCGTCCCTATCGCCCGCATACCAGTTCTGCACGGTCGAGTAGTTGATCGTCGCATCGTCCAGCGCGACCAACTCGACGACCGCCGCGTGCAATTGATTCTCGTCGCGTTGCGGCGCCGTGCAGCCTTCAAGGTAGTTCACCGAAGCGCCCTCCGCGGCGACGATGAGCGTGCGCTCGAACTGACCGGTCTCCGCAGCGTTGATGCGGAAATACGTGGACAAATCCATCGGGCACTTTACGCCCTTCGGCACGAAACAGAACGATCCGTCGCTGAAGACAGCCGAGTTCAACGCCGCGAAAAAATTGTCGGCATACGGCACCACCGATCCCAGATGCTCGCGCACCAAGTCCGGATGTTCCTTCACGGCTTCGGAGAAGGAACAGAAGATAATCCCCTTTTTCGCAAGGATGTCCTTGTGGGTCGTGGCAACGGACACGCTGTCGAACACCGCGTCGACCGCCACGCCCGACAACCGTTTTTGTTCCTCCAGCGGAATGCCCAGTTTGTCGAACGTCTGGAGCAGTTTTTGGTCGACGTCATCGAGACTGCTCAGCGGCGCGGCCTTGCGCTTCGGCGCAGCGTAGTAGCGCTGATGCTGGTAGTCGATGGCGGGATAGTGGACATTCGCCCACGTCGGTTCGGTCATCGTCTGCCAATGCCGGAACGCCTTCAACCGCCACTCGAGCAACCACTCCGGTTCTTCCTTTTTGGCAGAAATTAGCCGAACCGTGTCCTCCGTCAAACCGCGCTCGATAACGTCCTGCTCAATCTCCGTCACCCAACCGTGCTTGTACTGCTGATTGGCAAGCTCCTCGAGTTCGCGCGTGCTCTGCTCCACGCGCGTTCCGGAGTACGTGTCGTTTCCCGAAGGCGGCTTTTGGGCGCGCGCATCGGCGTTCTCTTGATTTGAACCCGCAACGGACGGCATGGACTACCTCTACTTCCTTTTGGGGGGGGTGTAGACTCCGCTTATCCTTGTTCCCGGCGAAACATCTCCCGGAGGGGCGGTTTCCCTTTCCTCGCCCGCGCTTTTTGATACGATCGTGCGCATAGGGGCAACAAGCGATCAACCGTCGGCATTCCCTCCATAACCGCAGGAAAAGGAAGGATTTCCAGAGGCCTGGCCTGGAAAGCGCGACTTGCCCGCCCTGCTCGCGGGGAAACCCGCTCCGGGATGCTTATTGGCTCCTGCGGCCCCTACAGCGAGGCAATCGCGCATTTTTCGCATTGCTCGGACGGACGACCTGGATGCGCTCCCGTTCAAGCATTGGGGCGCAGCGGGAGCGATTTGCTCCAACACGATGTTCCGCGAGACCTCTGTCTTCGGCAAACGTTTCATCGCGGGCAACGGCCCCCACGCACGAACCTGCCGAGTATACCGAACCTTCGGGAGCAATAAAAGCCCCCTTGCCTGCCGCGCCCCGGTCCTGCACATTTCTCTTGCGCCGCGAAGTCAAAACCGGTATCGTTTGGCGCCATGGGAACGCATACCGTCCATTTTCGCTGTCATCACTGCGGCCACTGTTGCACCGATGTGGTGTGTCTGCCCACCCCGTGGGACGTCATCCGCATCGTCAAGCAGACCGGCCAAAACCCCTATGCCTTTTTGGCGTTTTTGACTCCGGAAGATGTCACCGGCGTCAACAAGAGCGACCCGACGTGGCTCGATTGCCAGGGGAAGCGCTATATCATGGCATTGCGGCGCGGTAAAAAGGGATGCTACTTTTTGCACCCGAAGACGCGATTTTGCACCGCCTACGAGGCGCGCCCCATCTTGTGCCGCTTGTATCCGTTCAAGCTGCACGAAACGCGCGCGGGCGCATTCAAGGCGTTCAGTCTTCATACGGATGTGGGCTGTCCCCGGCATCGGGACGGTCTCTACGAGACAGGGCCGTTGTATGCGTTGTATACGGCGGATTCCGCGCACCAGGAAGACTATGCGCGGTTGGTCGAGGTCTTCAACCGGCGGCGCTATCCAGACAAACGCCCCGAGCATTTCGTGGAAATGTTCGTTACAGGCTTTTCCGATAGCATGACGCCCGCGAAAAGCTGAATACATCCGTATTGTATAGGCCGCAAAAAATAAATTATTTCAATTATTGCTATTATTTCATTACATATAAGCGCTTTTGGGGTTGACTTGAGCGCGAGGTCGTGGTATAGTCCGGCGTCTTGGGCGGGAACCCAAGACGCGATGCAGGTATAAAGACAAGAGCACCTGTCGTTCTTCCAACGTGGAAGGAAAGCATGTCCAAGGTGCGGCTTTGGATGTGCCGACAAAGGAGCGCCATCGGGGAACTTCTGGTATAGAAGTTTGTGCCTCGAGGGGGAGTTCGGGAACCTGTCGTATAGGAAGGGCAAGCGCCGTTCCGCGCGGATGGGTCCGAAAGAAGTCTATCCGGAGCCCGGATAGTTTCCCCGCGAGGAGCGGCGCTCCTGGAGAGACCGCCTACGATGAAGAAATGGACCGTCATGCTCGTCCCCCAAGGCCAAGGGGTTACGCGAACGCTCCACTTGTACTCGTTTCAACTGTGGCTATTCATTGTCATTCTCCTCGGGCTGGCGTTTACGTCGGCGTTTTTCTTCCAATGGTTTCAAGCGGCGCAGACGCATGCGCGCATTCTGGAAAAGAGCAATCACGAATTGGCTCGGGCGCGCTCCGAAGCGCCTGCGACAACGACGGGTCTCACCGACGAAGAACGCGCGGAAATCGAGCGCCGGGTCCGGGCCGAGTACGAAGAGCAGAATGCGGTGGTTGCTCGCGAATTGAGCGAATTGCGCGATTTGGAGGATAGCATTCGCCGGGTGCAGAAGCTTCCGCCCAAGATCAAGCATCCGTACGGCGTCATGATGAACATGACTCCCGGGAAAGAGAACAACGGCAAGGGCGGTCCGTTGGACGGCGGCGGTCCGTTGCCGGCGCAGACGGCATCGGACGATATGATGGGGCCGCCGCAGCTTATCTACGGTCTTTCCCGGCCCCCGGCGGATCTCATCATTCAGGAAATCAATCTGCGCACGGAGAGTTTGCGCGAGTTGTTGACCGCGATGGACGCCAAGCGCGATCGGATCGAACGCACGCCGCTTGGCTGGCCCGTTCTCAGCCGCCAACGCCAGATCAGTTCGGGGTTCGGCCTGCGTTTCGATCCGTTCACGCATCGGCTTTCGCGGCATGAAGGCCTCGATATTCGCGCGCCGTACGGGACCAAGATTTATGCCGTCGCGCGCGGCGTCGTCGTCACGTCCGCCTACGACGGCGACTACGGCAATGTTGTGGTTATCCGTCACGGAGACGGATTCGAGACGTTGTACGGTCACATGAGCGAGCGTCTTGCCAAGCCGGGGCAGGAAGTGGGGCGCGGCGACGTGATCGGCTTGGTGGGAAGCACGGGCCGCAGCACCGGAAATCACTGTCACTACGAAGTGCGCCTCAGCGGCGTCGCGGTTGATCCGGAAAATTATCTGGGCAACTAAGGCCTTACTAGCGCCGGGCGGTCCATCTAAGGTATCATGCCCCTCGACGTCGCCCCCAATCCGGATTGGGGGCGCTTCATTAGAGGAAACGCGCCATGCTCGATTCAGGACGAAAACGAAATTACAGCGAGACGAAAGTCGTCACCATTATCGGTCAGGGCACGACCGTGGTCGGCGAAGTCAAATCCACCGGCACGATCCGCGTGGAAGGATCCGTTTCCGGCTGCATCCACTGCGATGACTCCATCGTGATCCAGGAAACCGGCAAGGTCAAGGCCGATCTTGTCGCCGGCCAGATCGCCATTAGCGGCGAGGTGGAGGGCAACGTTTTCGCCCATGAACGTCTCGAGATATCGTCCAAAGGCAAGCTTATCGGAGATATCACCATCACCGCCCCGCGTCTCAGCATTGACGAGGGCGTCGTTTTCGAGGGCCGTTGCACCATGAAGGCGCCCGGCCAAGTCAAGCCGTCCGTTTCGGGCGCGCCTGCTCCATCCGCCGCCGAATAGGATCGCCATTCCGCCGCGCACATTGTTTCGGCTGATCGGTTGAGAGGAGCCCATCGGCATGGCATCGCACTCTTCCCCAGATCGTCGGCGTCCCGTGGCCCCGTTGTTGCCGCGCAAGGCGCGTCTGGCTGCATGGAAATCGGGCGCCAAGCCGGAATTGCTCGCTCCGGCGGGGCGCATCGAGACCTTCTTCGCCGCGCTTGCCGCAGGCGCGGACGCGGTGTACGTTGGCGCGCAAAATTTCAATGCACGGTTGCGGGCAGCCAATTTCTCGATGGACGATATCGCGCGCATGACGGCGTTTGCGCATGCGCAAGGGCGGCGGCTGTACGTGACGCTCAACACGCTCGTCCGCCAAGATGAGTTGCCCGAGCTTGTGCGGACGCTCGACGCCTTGCGCCGCATCCAACCGGACGCGCTGATCGTTCAGGACCTCGGCGTCTACCGCCTTGCGCGAAAACTGGCTCCGGAAATGCCGCTGCATGCGTCGACGCAGATGACCATTCATAATCTCGACGGCGCGTTGCAGGCGCAACGGATGGGGTTGGAACGCGTCATCCTCGCGCGCGAGCTCACCTTGGACGAAATCCGGAACATCCGCGCGTCGTGCACCATCGAACTCGAAACCTTCGTTCACGGGGCGCACTGCTACTCGATTTCGGGTCAGTGTCTGTTCAGCAGCTACGCGCACGGCAGAAGCGCAAACCGCGGGCGCTGCATGCAGCCATGCCGGCGCGCTTTCGCGACAGGAAACGGGGAGGCGGGAAACGAGCAGGCGCTTTTTTCCATGCGCGACTTGAATGCCGGTCCGGTTTTGGAGCAACTCATTCCCTGCGGCATCCGCTCCTTCAAAATCGAAGGCCGCCTGAAGCCCGCGGAGACCATCGCGCAGACGGTTCGGGCGTATCGCCTCTTGGTTGACGCATATCCGAGAATCACCGCGGAGATCATCGACGAAGCAAAGCGCTGTTTCGATCGCGCGGTGGGGCGTGAACGAAGCGCCGGTTTCTATGTGTCCGCGGAGCCGGCGCATATCCTGGGCGACCCCGCCGAGACGCAGAGCGGCCGGGCGCTGGGCGAAGCGCTGCCTGGCAAGCATGGACGGTTTGGGCTGATTCCGAGCGCGCCCGTGAAAGCGGGAGACCGTTTGCGCGTGCAGATAAGGCCGAACGAGGCCCCGCGCGGATTCGTCGTGCGCGATCTGCGTCTCGAAGACCGCGTCATCAAGCGATGCCACGCGGGCCAGCGCGTGGAGCTCGAAGCCCCGTTTGTCGTTCCGGCGGGCTCTCGGGTGATTAAGGCGGCGGATGCGGACGCAGTCGAACGCGGCGCCGCGCGGCTGTTCGACCGGCAGTGGGCCGAGGCAACGGCGCGGTCCAAGACGGCGTTTGCCGCGTGGCTGAGCCCCGGTGGGCGCAACGACCTTGCGCTGAAGGTCACCGCGGGCGCCGAGTCATTTCGCGTGAATCAACGGCAAACGTGGGCCGGCGCCATCCCGTTACAGGACGCATTGCGCGTGTTGCGCACGGGCAGCGAGGCGTTTGCGGTCCGCCTCGACGTTGGGGTGGGGCCGGAGATGGACCCGGAAGTGCGCGTTGGCATGACCGAATGGGAGGCGTTTCGCGATCGTGCATTGGCGCAGTTGACGGATGCGCTGGATCGGCAGCGAGACGCAGTTTTGGAGGAGGTCTGCCAGGCGGCGAACGAGGCGCCTGCGGCCGAAACGCGCACCATGATACGGCTGAACGCGTTCGCGGACGTGGCTTCGCTGGGCGACGAGGGGGCGGGGTGCGATGTGGTCCTGCCATTGCGCGACGTGGAGAATCACGAGTTCCGGCGTTTTGCGCGCACGTCCAGCCATCGCGAACGGCTTGTGTTGGCGCTGCCGACGTTTCAGTTTACGACGGATGATCGCGCGCATGCCGCCGAGCGGATCCGCCAGGCGCTCGCGCTGGGTCTGCGTCGGTTCGAGGCGTCGAACCTGGCGCATTTTCAGCTCTTGCATGCAACCGGACGCCGCAATCTGTTCGTGATGACCGCGCCGGGCATTGGGTGTCTCAATGCGGCGTGTCACGCGCAACTGCGCGAACTTGGCGCGGATGTCGTGACGTACAGCATCGAAGGCGACGCCGAAGGGCTTGCGGGGCTTCTTCGATGCGCGCCCCCGGCGCAGACGGCCGTGTGCGTGTACGGGCACGCGCCGTTGTTTCAATCGCGCGTTCCGGCGCCGCCCGACGGCGAATACCGGCTCCAGACGCCTCGCTTGCGCGTGCGGGTCGAGCGTCGCGAAGGCATCGTCACCGTGACCCCCGCACAGCCGTTCCACCTGCGCAAGCACGTCTCCGGCTTGCGCGCGCAAGGCGTGTACGCGCTGGTATACGATCTAACGCTCGACCCCGATCCGCTTCGCGCCATGCGCCGCGCGCTGGCCGCCGAGGATCCCGAAGCGGCCGCGTCCACCTTCAATTTCGAGCGGCATCTCGAGTGACGCGCTCGGGACGCGGCGCGTCCCGTTATTCGGCGAAACGGATGCCGTCGAGGTCGGCCATCGTGGGAAATCCGCCGTTGGGCCGGCGCTTGGCCGGGTCATACCACGTTTTCCATTTCGGGTTTTTGTCGCCGTCCTCGCGGGTTTTCAGGTGGGCGGCAAGGATGTCTCTGGCGCGGGCGATGGCGGCCTCGGCGCGCGTCTTGCCGTCTTGCCGGCCTTCTCGGGCGTTTTCGTTCCACGCGACGAGGGCGTCTTGCAAGGCCAGCCGGAGCGCGACGGTCTGCACAAACAAACGGATTGGCAACACGACGTGATCGTGGCAAAAACCGGCTTGGTCGTCCGCGACGGCGTCGGCCTGAAGGGCTTTTTCGAGAGCCGATTCAAGCATTGCAAGGCGATCGGCGCAGGCGGCCCGGTCTGTGCGCAGGGCGTCCAGCGAATCGAAGACCTTGCGCTCTTTGCAGGCATTGAGATCGCTCATGACGTCGTGGATGAGACTGACATATCCTTTGCCGTTCGCTTCGTGAAGTTGGTCGAAGGCGGCGACTGCATGGGGCGCGGCTTTCGCGCCGAAGTAGCGCGTCATGAATTCCCGGTGGAAGGCTTCGCCGTCGAAGCGATCGGGATCGGCGACGGCGCGGCTGTAGGCTTCCAGGTTGAGCAAGAAGTGGCGGAAGGTC
>JAKJDA010000080.1:0-5645 GCA_022706165.1 Candidatus Hydrogenedentota bacterium
TGGTGTCTTAGGCCCAGGTCATGGCGCTGCGTTTTTGGGTGATGATGGCGCCGCGCAGGAAGTCGACGGCCTTGGAGAGTCCTTCCCAACTGGACATGAGGCTGTCTTCGTGTTCGATGCTGATCGCGCCGTCATATCCGACCAGACGCAACGTGCTGAAGAAGTCGTTCCAAAATTCGAGGCCGTGGCCGTACCCGCATGTACGGAAAATCCATGAGCGATGCAGCTCGTCGCCGTAATGTTTGGTGTCCAGCACTCCATTGAGAGCGGCGTTGACCGGATCGACGCGCGAATCCTTTGCGTGCACGTGGAAAATGCCCTTGCCAATGGCCTTCACGCTTTCGCATGGGTCCATGCCTTGCCAGAACAGATGGCTTGGGTCGAAGTTTGCGCCGAGATTGGCGCCGCATTCTTTGCGCAGGCGCAGCAGGGTTTCGGTGTTGTAGACCACGAAGCCGGGATGCATTTCGAAAGCGATTTTGACGCCGTGGTCCTTGGCAAACTTCGCTTGTTTCGTCCAATAGGGGATGACTTTTTTCTCCCACTGCCATTGAAGCACGTCCAAGTAATCCGGAGGCCAAGCGCAGGTGACCCAGTTCGGTTGCGCGGCTTTGTCGTCAGAGCCGGGACATCCGGAGAAATCGATCACGACGTCAACGCCGAGCTGTTCCGCGAGCTTGATGGCGTCGGTCTGCGCGTCGATGTTTTTCTTGGCGAATGCCGCGTTGGGGTGCAAGCAGTTTCCATGGCACGACAACGCGCTGATGGCGAGCCCTTCGCCTTTCACGGCCGCTTTTAGCTCATCGCGTTTAGGCTTGGACGTCAACAGGCCCGCCACGTCGAGATGAGCGCTGCCGGGATAATTGCCCGCTCCCAGTTCGATGGTTTGGAGTTTCAACGGGCGGATGATCTCCAAGACGTCTTTCAACGGTCGATCGCTGAACATTGCCGTGAACAAGCCGAGTTTCATGACGGTCTCCCTTCTTGCGTGCATAGGCCCTTGTTTTCAACATATCCCGCCGATTCAAGCCGGCGGCGCGTGCGCGTTATTCGATGGAGGCTTTTATTTCCGCGAACAAATCCGCAAACCGCCTGCCGTATTCGATGTAGGAAGCGTACAGTTTCTCCGGAGAAGGAGCGGCGGCGCCGGTATGCACGACGGCGGCGATATGGGGCTCCATGGAGAATCCGCCGTCGTATCCCGTGCGGAGCAGATCGGTCACGATTTCATGAACGCGCCCTTCTCCTTCCCCTGCGAATGTATAGACGATCCTGTCGTCGACCTTGCGAGCGTCCTTGATGTGGACGTATGCGATGCTCGCGCGGTTGCGGACATAATAGTCCCAGCCGTCGTTGCCATAGACCACGGGATTGCCGGTGTCGAAGACCGTTTTGAGCGCCGGGCTGTCGACTTCGCCCAGAAGAATCTCGTGATGTTCGCCCGATTGGGCTCCCCAGCCGCTGCAATTTTCGTGCAGCAGCGTCACGCCCTCGTTTTCGGCGATGCGCGCCAATTCCCGCAACCGGCGGATGCTCTCCCGGCGCCATTCGCGTTCGGGCAACGGGTCTTCTTTCGCGTTTGGATAGCTCATGACGCGCACGAAGGGGACGTGCAACCGGCGCATGCGTGGAATGGCGCGCCGCAGTTCGCCGTAGTCGATGGATGGATCGCCCGTGATAGGCCGCGACCAGTTCGCTATGGCGCTGGCGAAACACGAGACGCGCAACGAAGCGGCTTCGATGCTGTCCGCGACAACGGCAAAGGCTTCGTCGTCCATGAGCGCGATGCCCGCGTCGTTGACGTTGCGCAGTTCTATATGGTTCCACCCCATCTCCCGGTGGGCGGCGGTTTGCGTTTCGATACTCTTTCCGGCCTCATCGGCGATTCCCGAGAAAAACATGGCGTCTCCTGCAGTTAAAACCGAGTATGGGAGGGGCTTTCCGGGATTATTCTCGCACCAGCGCCTTTTCGACCTTGTCGCGCGCGGATTTTCCGGCAAGCATCTCGACGATGGTCAACGCGAAATCCAAGGCCGTGCCCGGGCCGCGCGAAGTGACGATATTGCCGTCTCGCACGACAGCCTCGCCGGTATAGGTTACATTGTTGAGCGCCATTTGGTCCAGAACGCCCGGATAGCTGGTGGCTTTTTTCCCTTCGAGCAATCCGGCGCGCGCCAGGACCTTCGGAGCGGCACAGATCGCCCCGGCGAATTTGCCGCTGTTGGCCATTTTTACGAGCAAGCCGTGAATGCGGCGATCCGCATCCAGATGGTCGGAGCCGGGCAAGCCGCCGGGCAAAACGACCATGTCGAAATCCTGTTCCAGGGCCTTATCGAGGGGCATGTCGGGCAGCAAGACCGTGCCCCGGCTTGCGCGAACCGGCTGGGCGTCGAGTCCTGCCGTCACGACCGTGAACTCGGCCCTTCGGAGGATGTCGATGATGGTGACGGCCTCCATTTCCTCGCATCCCTGCGCTAGGGGAACAAGCACTTTGGGCATGGCGCACCTCCTCGCGTTGCATGTCGCGGCAGGAAGGTTTTCCGCCGCATCTCTCCCGCGCCAACAGGCGCCGTGAACCATACGGTCTGCATGGCCTTCGCCTATTATGAATCCAGGACGGCAAAAAAGGCAAAACGCGGGATGGGTTGGCGCGGGCGCGCCGCATGTGCTAGGGTGCGTGGACTCGGGAGATATGACACGAGGAGCCTCTCTTGCCCGATTGCACGCTGATAGCATCATCCAAAACCGGCGGGCCGGAGCTTTCCCGAATGGCCAAAGCGCTGACGGGATGTTTTTTTGTTTCTCTTTGGCTGCTCGTCGTGGCGCTAGCGCTGGAGGTTTTTTCCCGCGCCGCCGAAGTCTGGACGCAGCGCCGCAACGACTACCTCATGGGCCGGAAAGACTTCCGGTTTCCTATCGCGCCCGAGAGTCCGTTTGCGGGCACAGAATGTTGTTGGGATGGGACGTCCGGTTTTCCGTTGCAGCCTATTTCTATAGCGCCGCTTCAGCATGAAGGCGGGACCGCATGGCGTCAGTCGTTCGAGGCCTTGTCCGAGACCGAGCGCCATCTGGCTGCCAGCGTGCATGACGAGAATGTACTGGCCTATGATCGTGACGGCCGCTTGCTCGAGGCATACGGCCTTCCGACGGCAAAGCAACTCCTTGATCGCGTTCAAAAAAGATGGTCCGCGTTTCCGTTCTGGAAGGTTTTTGCTGGGCGCATGATCCGTGATTTAGACGCAGGCATCGCGGACGCGCTGCAGGGCCACGCCGTGAGCCGCGAGATCAGGCTGGGTCCTGGAAATCAGCCCGAGCGAATACATTTCGTGCCGGGTGAAGGAAACCAGCGTGTCTTTGTCTACCTGCCGAATCTCATGGCGCTGATTTCCCGTTCGTTTGGGCCGCTTCCAGAGGGGTCTGCGTGGGACGTGGCCTACTACCGGTACCGAAAGAACGTCCCGAATACGCACGGACACTTGCCAGGAACGTTTCGTCTCAACAACGCGGGTTTTCGCGGGAAGGACGTGGCCCTGCCCAAGCCGGCGGGCGTGTTTCGCATTGTGTGCGTGGGCGGTTCCACGACCGAGGAAGGCGGCAGCGACGAGACCACCTATCCGGCGTTGCTCGAAAAGAAATTGCAAGCGGAGTTTCCAGAGAGGCGCATCGAGGTAGTCAATTGCGGGATATCGGGCATGAACACGCTGCAACAGCTTTCCCGATTTGGGGACTATCTGGCGCTTCAGCCTGACCTCTTGATCGTTTACGAGGGCGTCAACGATGCTGCTCACCTGCTGCCGCAAGAGTGGCTGTTGCTCGACACTCCTCCATGGGCGGCGCCGCTCTATGTCAGTCACTTTTTCCGGTCGCGCTATCCTCAATGGCTATACTGGACCGATCAGAAACTGCGCGAAAGCGTGGAGTCGCTGGTTATCGATCGTTTTCGCGTCATGAAGCAATTCGCTGCGGATCGGGGCGCGGCCATTGCCTTTTGCAGCATTGCCTGCCCGCCGTACAACCGGCTTTCGGATCAGGAGCAGGGGTATATGACTCACCGCACACGAGGCTTTGCTCGATTTCTTTTTTCGCCCGAGACCTACGTCAAGACCGTTGACGAAATCAACCTCCAGCTCAAGGGGTTTTGTCGGAACGAAAAGTGCTTCTATATCCCGATCGCCGAAAATCTGCAGCAGCTCGGCTATTTCGTCGATTTCTGCCACCTGTGCCCCGAGGGGATCGAACGCAAGGCCGATATGGTTTTCCAGTGTTTGCGGAACCAGCTCCGTTCGTTGTTTTTGGCGTCCACCAGTGAGTGACTTCGCAATACGACGCAATCGGATGCCGCCGTCTTTTTGAACGTCTTTGTGACTCACCGCACGAGAAGATCGAGCGCCTCCAATGTAGCCAATAAATGCTGTGCCACAATCCCGTTCCCTTTCTCGGTGAAATGAACGGTGTCGAAGTAGATGTTGTCTTGTTCTTTCATAACAGGAAGAACGTCCAACACGGGGACCCCAAGCGTCGAAGCGATTTCCTTTACCAGCAGATAGTACGTGGGGTCAGCGGGTGGACAATCTGGTCCAGGCGCGGGGTTCTTGGTGCAATCACATTCCTGCCGATTGGGCCACGCCACGAGGATGAGCTTTGCGTTTATGGTTGTGCATTCATGACGTAATGCCATCATCGCTTCCCGGAATTCCTCTGGCGACATGCGGAGACTCTGTGTTTTTTCTTGCCAGGGATCGCGAAAGATGGATAGAAGCAGTCGTAATCGCGATCCCAAAACGGCCTGTCTCTCGATATCCGAAGGCCCAGATCGTTCCACTTCCGTATGCCCAAACGTGGCGATGACGATGTCGGGGCGAAGTTTTTCGCCATGTTCCTTCAGAAGCCTTAGTCCCTGAAAGGCGCTATAGCCGGAGACGCCTGCGTTTATTACCTCGGCATCAATTCCCTTGTTTTGGAGAAGCGACTCCAACACGGCTGGCCACGTCTTGTCATCATCGACGCCGAGTCCGAACGTGGTCGAGTCTCCGATTGCCAGAATGCGGAGCTGTGGTCCTCTGGGGCGGATCGGTTTTCCACGAAACCCCATGGCGTTTGTCGTAAGCCGAAAATCCAAAGGAGAGCCGTCGGGAAGAGTTCCGGAAAAAACGAACGGCCCCAAATTGGGCCTGAGCCTCCAAATGATTTTTGGGTCCAGAACGTGAATCTTGTTCCAGTCGATGCCCTCGGTCTTCATAAGGCTGCCCGCGACAGAGAGAATGATCTGGGGAAAGAGGAAAACCGCGCCCAATGCCAATGCTGGGGAAAGCAGCAAGATGATCAGGCCGTTTCGCGCGACTCGAAGGCTTTTTTTCATTTCACTCTCTTGCTCAAACAGATTGGTGAAAGTCGTGGGAAACACTCGCGTCGTTTTGGGCGCCTACAACCGTTTCGCCGCAGCAACGACACGATACTCCACTGTCCCTTCGATAGCAACGCTGTTTTTGACAATAAGCGTTCGCGAAATCCCGCGCCGCCGTTGCTGTTGGGCGATAGGTATTTTTTACATGGCGGCATCATTATGTCTTGGGTCGGAGCCGTGCGTATAATAGGACCGTTGCATCAGATATTTTTTGTAGGAGGCACGAGGCTTCATGGGGAAT
>JAKJDA010000080.1:5655-7393 GCA_022706165.1 Candidatus Hydrogenedentota bacterium
TGTTTCGCGGCGCGATTTTGGGTGTCGTCGTTTTCGTCGCGGCATGCGCGATGGGTTGTCCGGGCTCGGAAGTTCGCTTCGAATTCGTCGCCCGCGACAAGGCGCTGCGTTCTTTCAGGGTGTTCGTCCCCGAGGGCCTTGATCGGGGCGTTCCGGCGCCGTTGGTGCTGGCGCTGCATGGGGGGGGCGGCACGGCGCTCGAAATGGAAAGGTACACCCGTTTTAATGCGGTGGCTCAGCGCGAGGGATTCATCGTGGCCTATCCCAATGGCTATAGGCTCCATTGGAACGATGGGCGTGACGACGTGGGCCATGCTACGGCGAGGAAAAACGTGGATGACGTCGGATTCATTCACGGGTTGATCGATCGGATCGCGCAGATCGCGGCGATTGACAGGAACCGCATATACGTAGTGGGCATGTCGAACGGAGGCATGATGACGCATCGTCTTGCGCTCGAATTGCCAGACGTATTCGCGGCGGCGGCAGCGGTCGCGGCCAATATTCCGCAACCGTTGCTCGCTTCAACGCTTCCTCCCAAGCCCGTGCCGATGCTTCTCATCAACGGCGCGGATGACCCTATCATTCCGTGGGAGGGAGCCGACGGGGCTGTCGTGCTGGGCAAGAGCATTGGATCGGTCGCATCGGTTGACAGGACGACGGCTTTTTGGGCGGACCGGAATGCCTGTACAACGCAGGGCGAGCGCGAATGGCTTCCTGACGCCGATCCCCGCGATGGCGCCCGTGTCTGGCGGCAGCGGTGGAGCGGGGTGGGCCCCGCAAGCGATGTCGTGTTGTGCGGGATTGAAGGCGGCGGACATACCTGGCCCGGCAGCGATCGCTACCTTCCCGAGCGTTTTATTGGGACGACCTGCATGGACATCGACGCCACCGAAGTTATCTGGCAATTCTTTTCCCGGCATCGACGCGGCTCGGCAACGGCGGAGTGAGAAGGTGTGCGCATTACATGCGCGAAGGGCCACTAAAAGTTCTTGGGCAGGGCTTCCCTTGCTCTTCAATACATCCCATATGGGTCCAAATCGATCTTCAACATCACGCGCGAGGTCTTTGCCGTGTCCGCGAAGGCGTCGCGGGTGGCGCGGGCGAGGGCGTTGAGGCGGGTGGCGCTGCGGGATAGGAGACCGAGGTTCCAGCGGTATTGGCGTTTGACGCGGCGCACGGTGGCGGGGGACGGGCCGAGGATTTCGACGCCGGTAAAGTCGAGCCGTTCGATTTGTTCGCGGACGGTGCGGTGGAGCGTGGCGGTCATGCGTTCCGCGAGGAGCAGGTCCTCCGATTCGATGGCGAGGTGCGCCATGCGCCGGATGGGTGGATAGGCCGCCTGCTTGCGCTGTTCGATTTCGTGCGTGTAGAACCCCGCGTAGTCGTGGTGTAACGCGGCCTGCACGGCGTAGTGGTTCGGTCGGAAGGTCTGCATGATCACCCGGCCCGGCTTGTCGCCGCGTCCGGCGCGCCCCGCGACTTGCGTCAGGAGCTGGAACGTATTCTCGGCGGCGCGAAAATCGGGCAACGCGAGTCCCGCGTCTGCGTTGATGACCCCGACGAGCGTCACGCCGGGATAGTCGTGGCCCTTTGCGATCATCTGCGTGCCGATGAGGATATCGGCCTCGCCGCGGGCGAAGGCGCCCAGTATCTTCGTATACGCGCCCTTCGTGGTTGTGGTATCCCGGTCCATGCGCAGCACCCGTGCGTCGGGGAACAGCCGCCCGACCTGATC
>JAKJDA010000080.1:7403-9693 GCA_022706165.1 Candidatus Hydrogenedentota bacterium
GCATCCATGCGTTCGACCCGCGCCTTCGGGAACGCGTGCAGGAGATACTCCTCCGCCTTCTGCGTGCCCGTGCCGAGGAACAGCAGAGGATTGAATCCGCACTTGTCGCAGACCTGCGGAACGTCATAGCGGGTGTTGCAGTAATGGCACGCGAGAAACGCGCCCTTGGCGTGATAGGTCAGGCTGATGTTGCACTGGTCGCATTCGGCGACCCAACTGCACATCGGGCACAGCACGTACGGCGAAAAACCGCGCCGGTTGAGTAGCAGGATCGCCTGCTCGCCTTTCGCGACGGTCTCGCTCACGGCCTGTTCCAGCGGTTGCGAGAGAACGAGGTTTGCGCCGTGTTCGCGCGTTTCGGATCGCATGTCGATGAGCTGCACTTCTGGCAACGCGGCGTTGGTGGCGCGGCGACGCAACGCGATCAACGTCGATTTGCCGGTTTCGCTGTTGTAACGCGATTCGATGGACGGCGTCGCGGAACCCAGCACGCACACGCCGTGCTGCATTTTTGCGCGCATGATGGCAACGTCGCGTGCGTGATAGCGCGGAGTCTCGCTTTGTTTGTAGGAGGTGTCGTGTTCCTCGTCGACGACAATGATCCCGACGTCTGGCAATGGCGCGAAGATGGCCGAGCGCGCGCCGACGACGATGCGCACCTCGCCGAGTTGCGCGCGTCGCCACTCGTCGTAACGTTCCCCCTTGCCGAGACCGCTGTGTAACACCGCGATGTTCGCCTGAAACCGCGCCTTGAAGCGTCCGACCGTCTGCGGCGTGAGCGATATCTCCGGCACGAGGATGATTGCGCCGAGATTGAGTTCAAGCGCGCGCTCGATGGCCTGCAAATACACCTCGGTCTTGCCGGAACCGGTGATGCCTTCCAGCAAAAATGTCTGGAATCGCCGCTCGGTCATCGCTGTATTGATCGCATCGAAGGCCGCTTGTTGTTCGTCGTTCAGCGTGTGTTTAACCGCTGATTTTGGATCGGCGGCGATGTCCGGGACGCGGAAATATTCACGTTCCTCGCGGACAATCAGGCCTTTTCCCTCCAACGCCGCCAGGATCGTGGAGTTGATCTTGTGCTTTTCGTATAGCGATGTCGCGGCGCGTTCGGGTTCGTTGTGCAGTAGATCGAGATAGACCGCCGCTTGACGTGGCGCGCGCCGTTGCAGTGCGAGCAGGTCTTCGGGCGATGGGACATGGGCATCGATAAGGCGCGCGAAGGTCTCGGTCTGCGCGGTGACGCCGTGCGACGCGACGACCGGTTCGGCAATGAGCAGGCCCCGCGCCGTGAGCGAGTGCAGCGTGTTGCTCAGCGCGGTCTGTCCTACGACAACGGCGAGTTGCCCTTCCGTGAGTGAACCGCGCTTGTGCAGTTCCGCGACGACGCGCTTCTGGCGATCGGTGAAACGCCCCGGACCGAGCTGGTCGTGGCAGAGCGTGTAGCGCATCTTCGTGCGCACGTTGATGCCCGCGGGCACGGCGCATTGCAACGCCTCGCCCCACGAGCAACAGTAGTAATCGGCAAGCCACCGCGTCAGATCGAGCATGTGTTGCGTGAAGACCGGGCGCTCATCGGGCAGGTCCTTGATGGGGCGCAGGTCATCGCGGTCGCATCGGTCGTGGACGGCGACAACGTAGGCAGTCTCGGTGCGACCTTTCACGGGCACGACGACGCGCATGCCGGGAACGATGCGTTCGCGCAACGATTTCGGCACGGAGTAGGTGAAAGGCCCATCGATAGGAAGCGGCAGGGCGACGTCCGCGAACAAGGGGCGATTCATGATGCCGTGTGGAGCGGGACGTGCCGGTGGCCGGTGTCGACGAACCGTTGCCACGTGGCCAGTTGGTCGTCGGGCACGCGCGCGCCGAAATGCGGTATCCAAGCGGGTTTAACCGGACGGCGCAGGAGCGGCATGCCGGCTTCCTCGGGGGTGCGGTTGCCTTTGCGGACGTTACAGGCCAGGCACGCAACCACGAGATTTTCCCACGAATCATCGCCGCCGCGCGACTGGGGCACGACATGATCCAGCGTGAGCTGCTGTCGCGGAAAGACGCGTCCGCAGTATTGACAGGAGCTTCGGTCGCGATCCAGGAGGGTGGACCTCGAAAAATGGACTTCATGTTGGACAAAGCCGTTGAACGAAGAAAGCTGGATGACTTCAGGGACTCGCACGCGGAAACTCGGCGTGTGGATGTAGCGTCCGCCAAGGCCATCCTGCGACAGCTCCACCCATCCCTCGAAATCGTAAAGGGTGTAGTCTCTGGGGTGCACGGCGCGGGCCAAGCC
>JAKJDA010000081.1 GCA_022706165.1 Candidatus Hydrogenedentota bacterium
CCCAGCCACGCGCCACCAACGCCGCGTGCGAGGTCATGCCGCCCTTGGCCGTCAAAATGGCCTGGGCCACGTGCATGCCGTGAACGTCTTCGGGCGAGGTCTCGTTGCGGACCAGGATGACCTTCTTGCCAGCCTTGGCCCATGCGGCTGCGTCGTCGGCGGTGAACACGATTTGGCCTACGCCGCCGCCGGGACCGGCCGGAAGACCCTTCGCCAGAACCGTCGCGGCCTTCTCGGCCTTCGGGTCAAGCATCGGGTGCAACAACTCGTCGAGCTGTTCTGGCGCAACGCGCATGATGGCGGTCGCCTTGTCGATCAGCTTGCTCTCGGCCATTTCGACGGCCATGCGAATCGCGGCCGTTCCGGTGCGCTTGCCGATGCGGCACTGGAGCATCCACAGCGTGCCTTCTTCGATCGTGAACTCGAGGTCCTGCATGTCCTTGTAGTGCTTCTCGAGCTTGTTGCGGATGCCATCGAGCTGTTTGTACAGCTTGGGCGATTCCTCTTCAAGCGACTTCAGGTGGGCGCTGTGCTCGGTGCGCGTGGACTTGTTCAACGGGCTGGGGGTGCGGATGCCGGCCACCACGTCTTCGCCCTGGGCGTTGACGAGCCACTCGCCGTAGAACTTGTTGTCGCCGGTGGCCGGGTCGCGCGTGAAGGCCACGCCGGTCGCCGAATTCTCGCCCGTGTTGCCGAAGACCATCGCCTGCACGTTGACGGCCGTGCCCCACTCATCGGGGATGCGCTCGATGCGGCGATAGGAAATGGCGCGCTTGCCGTTCCAGGACTGGAATACGGCGCGGATGCCGCCCCACATCTGTTCGGTGTGATCGTCCGGAAAAGGCTTTCCGATGACTTTCTTCACGATGGCCTTGAACTCGTCGCAGAGTTCCTTGAGGTCGGCGGCGGTCAGATCGGTGTCTTCGGTAATGCCGCGGGCCTTCTTCATTTTTTCCATGGCATGCTCAAGCTGAAGACGCACGCCGTGGCCGTCGGCAGGTTCGATGCCCGCGGCCTTTTCCATCACGACGTCCGCGTACATCATGATGAGACGGCGATAGGCGTCCCACACGAAGCGTTCGTTGTTCGTCTTCGCGATCATGCCGGGCAGGGTCTTCGAGGTCAGGCCGACGTTCAGCACGGTGTCCATCATGCCAGGCATCGAGCGGCGCGCGCCCGAGCGGATCGACACAAGAAGCGGGTTCTTGGGGTCGCCGAACTTCTTTTTCATGACCGACTCAACCTTGGCCAACGCCTTGTTGACTTCGGTCGTGAGCTCTTTCGAGAACTTCGCCTTGTTTTTGTAGTACTCGGTGCACACTTCCGTCGTGATCGTGAAACCCGCCGGCACCGGAATGCCCAGACTGCACATCTCGGCCAGATTGGCGCCCTTGCCGCCCAACAGGTTCTTCATTTCGGCCTTGCCGTCGGCCTTGCCGCCGCCAAAAAAATAGACATTCTTCTTCGCCATCGTAACGTTTCTCCTTGCTGTATTGGACTGGACAACATGTCGCACTTGGGTGCGATCGCTTTGCGAAAGAGGCCTTTTGGGCCACAAACTCCCGATTCGACAGACAGGGAGACTATACAAAACCCGGGAACAAGATGCAACTGAGCGCGCCAAGCTCGGGGCGCGCATCCCCGTTTTTCCGAGGCGCGAAAGCGGACTCGTTGCACCGCCGCACGATGGATTTATGGCCCGAGTTGACCGTAATCCACCGTGATATGGTCGCCGTCTTCGAGGTGGCGGGCGAGGATGAAGAGGAAATCGCTGAGCCGGTTGAGAAATGCCAGGATGCTTTTGGCGTCGCAAGCAGGGACCTGCTCGACCAAGCGGACGGTCTCGCGTTCGAGCCTCCGGGCGACGGCGCAGGCGATGTCGGCACGGGCGGCGGCCGTGTTGGTCGCGCCGATCACGAAGGCGTGGGGCAAGGGCGTCTGTTTCTCGAGACGCTCCTGTTCTTGTTCCAATCGGTCGAGATGCGCCGCGGTCAGAACAGTCGGATGGCGCTCGGCCCGAGTGTTTTCCGGATCGCTCAACGCTGAACCGAGGGGAAAGCAAAGATACATCAGCCACTGCGTAAAGCCGGCAAGCGCCTCCGCATCGGGCCGTCCGCTTGCCGCGATTTCAAGCCGGAGAAGTGCAAGATGCGCGCGCAGTTCGTCGAGCGTTCCCACGCATTCCATGATAGGATGCCCCTTGGAATAGCGCGCCCCGCTCAACGATGTCGTTTGACCGGCGTCGCCGCGCCGTGTGGTGACCTGCGACTTCATAGGCGCCCCCTAGTTTTTGAGCGTCAGCAATACAGGGCAATGATCCGACCCCATGACGGCGTTCTGGATGATCACGGATTTCACGCGCCCTGCGAATTCCCGGTTGACGCAGTGGTGATCGATCCGCCATCCGATGTTCTTCTCCCGCGCCTTGGCGCGGTAGGACCACCACGTGTAATGGCCGGGATCGGGACAGAACAGGCGGAACGCGTCCACATAGCCCGCGGCAAGAAAGGCCTGCATGGCGGCGCGCTCTTCCGGGTAATATCCCGCTGAATTTTCGTTCTGGGCGGGGCGGGCCAGATCGATCTCCGTCGGAGCGATGTTGTAATCGCCGCATACAACCACGTTTTTTCCCGCACGGCGCACCCGTTGACAAAAAGCGAGCATGGCGTCGCAAAATGCCAACTTGTACTCCAATCGCGCCTTCTCAGGCTGGCTGTTTGGGTAGTAAGCGTTGATCAGCGTGAAGTCCTTGTAGGCGAGAACCAGCGCGCGGCCCTCAACGTCGAAACGCGGATCTCCCAAGGATTCGGCCTCCATCGGCTCGAATCCAGGCTTGTAATAGACCGCCACGCCGCTGTATCCCTTTTCTCATAACCCGATGGTCTGAGGACATCGTCGGGCAAATCTTCCGTTCCCGCGCGCGTCTCCTGAAGACATACGATATCCGGACGGACGTCGTCGAGCCATGCTAAAAATCCGTTACGCACGGCCGCGCGGATCCCGTTGACGTTCCAGGTGGCAATGATAGGCATGTCCTTCTCCCCATGTAGGCCATGGCATGCGCGCCGGAGCGAGCATAGCAGCGCACGCGGACGCATGCAACGCGCCGTTGAGTCAGAGGCGCTCGTTTGCTGGCGCCGGAAAAGCCCTTTAGGTACAATACCTTTGTAAGGCGACACGCGGCGGGGCGGCGCGCTTGTGCCGCTGCCAGTTCGGGATGTCGTCGGGAGGCGCATGAATTTTTCGGAAGAGTGGAACCCATCGCCCGTAATTCACGTCGATATGGGGGACCGGATCGTCGGGGCCAATGCTGCGGCGCGTGAATGCTGGGACGTACGCCCGCAGGATTCCCCGCTTTTTTCCGATCGGTTTCCGGCGTTCTCGACTCTCCAACTCTCTCGGTTGATCGCGGACGGCGGAACGTGCGAGGAGCGGGTGGAAATCGGCGGACGTCCTTACATGGTCTTGCTGATCGGAGATCCGGCGACAGGACTTGCCTATGGGTACGGGCGCGACGTGTCGGATCTCCACCGCACGCAGGAAACATTGCGGCTGCTCCTTGGCGTGACGTCGTCCGTCGCGCGTGAAAACATCTTCGAATGCGTCGTGCGCATGCTCGTGGCGTCGCAGGGCATGCGGGTGGCGTTGATTGGAGAGATTACGGACACGTCGCCAAAGTATGTGCGGACGCTGGCGCTCTGGGTAGACCGAGGATTTGTCGCCGAGCGAACGCTCAAGATTGTGCATACTCCCTTCGCCCATGCTCGTCGCGGCCAGGATCGCGCTTTCTGCGTCGAGACGGATTTGGCCGGGCGGTATTCTTCTTTCTCGTGGTCCCAGGAATTCGGAGCGGTCAGTTACCTTGGCATTCCGTTGATGAGCGCGTCGGGCGATGCGATCGGCGTGTTTGCCATCATGGACGATGAGCCGTTGCACGCGCCGATGGAACTGGAATCCGTGCTGCGGGTGTTCGCGGGGCTGTTGAGCGGAGAATTGGAACGGCGGCGCGTCGAGGATCGGTCGGAACGGCTGCTGCGCGGCTATCAGCAGCAAATGAAGGAATTGGCGTGCTTGTGGGGGCTCACCGAGGCGATCCGGAAAGAGGAGGCCCTCGCCGATGTATGCCGGGAGGTTGTGGGGCTTTTGCCGCAGGCGTGGTCGCATCCCGAAATCGCGCGGGCGCGCATCGTGCTGGACAACGAGGAGTACCAGAGCGAGGCGTTTGAAAGCACGCAGTGGGGGCTTTCCGCCGCCGTTGTGGCGAACGATCGGGCGCGGGGAATGGTCCAGGTGTTCTACTGTCATCAGCCCCGGTTTGCCGCGGAAGACGAACCGTTTTCGCCCAGCGAGCGCAAACTGCTCGATGCCGTCGCCCATACGCTGGGCGAGGCCGTCGAACGGCGCGAGGCCGAGGCCGAAAGCACCGCGAAAAGCGTGGCGCAAGCGCAGGAGCGGAATCGTCTGGAGACCATTTTGCGCAGTATCGGCGAAGGCGTGGTCGTAACGGATCAGACTCACTCGGTGGCGCTGATGAACCCGGCCGCGCAGGCGTTGCTGGATATACACGGCCGCGATCCCTTGGGCGAGGATTTCCTCTCTCTGGTGAACGACGACCCCTTCCGGGCGATATGGCGGGAAACCGCCGCCGCCGGACAAACCCTTGTCAAGCGCGAGTTGCATGTGGGGAGCGCTCGGACGTTGTGGGCCACGCGCACGCGCATACCGGACCTTTCGGACGGGGCGACGGGATACGTGACGATTCTCAACGACGTGACCAAGGAACGCGCGCTGGATCAGATGAAGACGGATTTCGTGTCGGCGGTTTCGCACGAATTGCGCACGCCGATGACGTCCATCAAAGGGTTTGCGGCGACGTTGCTGAACAAGCCCGGCATGGAAGCGGAACGGCGCGTCCGGTTCTTATCGATCATCAATGAAGAGGCCGACCGGCTCACGGCCTTGATAGAGGATCTCTTGCTGATTTCGCGCATCGAGGCAGGGCGCATTTTGATGGTGAACGAACCGGTGGACGTCGCGCGCGTGCTGGGGCGGGTGGCGGCGGCGCTTGGGCCGGCCATGATGCGCAAGGGAATTCGTTTCGAACGGATCGTGGCCGATGATCTCGCCCAGCCTATCGGCGACAGCGAGAAGTTGTACGCGATTTTGTTTAATCTGATTGACAATGCCATCAAGTTCACGCCTGTCGGCGGTCAAGTGACGGTGCGCCTGGAGAACGTTCCGGACGCGATCGTCATGGAGGTGAGCGACACGGGGTTGGGCATTCCGGAGGACGAGCGCGAGCATATCTTCGAGCGGTTTTATCGCGTGCGACGCCCTGGATTGCAGACCGCCGGCACGGGGTTGGGCTTGTTCATCGTCAGCGAAATGATTACACTGCACGAAGGCAGCGTGAGTGTTTCCAGTACGCCCGGCGAGGGATCGACGTTCCGCGTCGTCATACCGCTCGTCCACGCGACGGGCGCGCTGGAAACCGACACTGCTGAACTTGGCAAGGAAGACGCCCATGACGGAAACGAAGTCCTTCAATCCTGAACAGGAACATCCTGCGCGTCGGTACACGGTCCTTCTGATCGAAGACGATCCCCACACCGTCGAGCTGCTATCCTACAACCTCGCCGAGGCTGGGTTTGACGTTCTGTGCTCGTCCGACGGCGTGGAAGCCCTCCGGATGGTGCGTCAACACCATGTCGACGCGATCATTTGCGATGTGATGATCCCGATGTTGGACGGTTTTGCGTTCCGGGAGGAAATGGCGCGCGATCCGGTGTTGCGCGACATTGCGTTCGTGTTTCTCACAGCCAAGACCATGGCCGAAGACCAGATCCGGGGGTTGCGATCCGGAGCGGACGAGTACATCACAAAGCCTTTCGATCCCAGCGTGTTGGTGACGCGGGTGCAAATTGTGCTGGACCGGCGCGAGAAGTTCGCGCGCGTCTCGCGCATCGATCCGCTGACTCAGCTGTTGAACCGGCAAACGCTGGACACCGAGGTGGCTCGGGAATTGGAACGCATCCGGCGTTATCCCAGCGTCGGTTCGCTGGTGTTTCTCGATATCGACAATTTCAAGTGGGTCAATGACTCGTTCGGACATGCCGAGGGGGACCGCGTTCTCCGGGAATTGGCGGCTACGCTGAAACAGAACAGCCGCAGCGTGGATATCGTCGGACGATACGGCGGCGAGGAATTCATGGCGTACTTCCCCGAAACTCCCGAGACAGAGGCTCTGTACGTCGTCCGGCGCATGCAGCAGCGCTTTGTCACGACGGTGGGGCCTGAGGCCCGGCAGATGACCTTTAGCGCCGGCGTGGCCGAGGCGCCGCGCGACGCCAACGAGCTTGCCGCGTTGTGCGCCCGCGCCGACAGCGCCATGTATGCCGCCAAGCGACAGGGAAAGGCCCGGGCTTTGGCGTGGCGTCCTGGAATCGAGGATGAGGGATAGAGGGATCCTGACGATATGAAGCGCGCGGCGGATGGAAACGGCCGCATGCGGCGCGAAGACGGGACGTCGTTCGCGCGGCGCGGCGGGAGGTGTGCCGATGCCAACCTATGAGTACCACGCTATCCGCGCGGAGGGCGATGAAGAGAAGTCGTTTGTCGGGGGCGTCGTCGTCGCGCGTTCGCGTCACGAAGCGAAGGAGAAGCTTCGTGAACGCGGCTTGAAGGCCACAATGCTCAAGAAAGCCCGCGGCATGATGGCCTTCGTGAAATGGTTCGACGCGGATATTCGGTAGGCGGCGCGGCAAGAGAGGGGGACCAGGGCCGGCAGGCATGTTAGTCGGAATTCATCAACCCCATTATCTTCCGTGGCTGCGCTATTTTGAAAAGATCGCGCGGGTGGATGTTTTTATCGCGCTCGACACGGTTCAGTACAACAAAAACGGCTGGCAGAACCGGAACCGGATCAAGACGGCCAACGGCCCGCTTTTGTTGACCGTTCCCGTTCACGCGAACCTGGGGCAAGCCATCGAAACCGTCGCCGTCCGCGAATCGGAGCCTTGGCGCCTCAAACACGCGCGCTCCATCGAGCAGGCGTACCGCAAAGCGCCCTACTTCGTCCGCTACTGGGACATGCTGCGCGCGGCGTACGATCGACCTTGGACGCTGCTCAATGAACTCAACAAGTTCATGCTGGCGGACTTTCTCAAGGCGCTCGGCATCGAAACCCGCGTCGTGTATGCGTCCCAGCTTGACGCGCCCGGATCGGCAACCGAACGGCTCATCCATCTCATCAAAACCGTCGGCGGCACGCGCTACTACAGCGGGGCCTATGCCACCGACGCCTACCTCGACGCGAACGCCTTGCGAGACAGCGGCATCTCGCTCGAGATACAACATTGGGAATCGCCGGTCTATCCGCAGCTTCACGGCGCGTTCGAGCCCGATCTCTCCATCGTCGATCTCCTGATGAATCGCGGCGGGCGTTCGCTACGAACGTTGCTCGGTCCCAACCGCTGAGTTGCCGTTCCACAAACGCTCTAGGGGACGCCTTTCTTCCGACGTTTTCTTGCACGCTCCGAGGAGAGCGGGCTAGAATCCGCGCGCAATACCACCGAAGGAGAGGCGAGATGCTCGGACAACTGCACTATTGGCCACGCACGTGGATCGAGACGGGATGTCTGGCGTTTGCGATTTCCGCGTTGTCGATGCCGATCGCCATTTGGTCTCTTCGCCGTTTCGGGGTGATCGACAAGGTCAGCAACGAGAAGTTGCACGCGCTGCCTGTTCCGCGGGGCGGCGGCGTTGTGATGTTTGTGGCGTTCGCCGTGGCGGCGCTGCGTCCGCACTATTTCAGCACGCCCATGAAAGGCGTGATGATTGGCGCGTTCGTTTGTCTCTTGGTGGGGGCGATTGATGATCTCCGGGGCGGCATTCCGGCCGTTTGGAAGTTTCTAACGTTGGCAATCGTGACGGCGGTGCTGTCGCGCTATGGCGTCGTGTTGAAACTTGCGGGATATTATCCCGTGGATTTTGCGCTCACGTTGCTATGGATCGTGGGCGTGACCAGCGCCTTCAATGCACTGGATAACATGGACGGTCTTGCTTCGGGGACGGCGATCATCGTGGCGGTCATGTATCTTGTTATCGCGGTGCAGGCCTACCTGCGCGCGGGCACGGAGACGAGTCTGTCGTGGTTCGGGATGATGGCGGCGGCGCTGATTGGCGCAAACCTGGGTTTCTTGCTGTTCAACTTCCGCCCTGCCCGCGTCTTCATGGGCGACTCGGGCAGTTTTTTCTTGGGTTTCATTCTGTCGGCTCTGGGGGTGATGGGGGAATGGTCTGAACACCGCATCAGTTCCACGGCAATTCCCGTGTTGATTCTGGGCGTTCCGGTGTTTGACTTTGCCTACATACTCGTCGCCCGAGTGTTGCGCGGCGAAACGAGGACGATCCGGCAAGTGATTGAGCATTGCGCCCTGGATCACCTTTCCCATCGCCTGATGTGGATCGGGTTTTCGCAGCGCAAGGCCGTGTTGTTCATTTACCTGATCGCGTTTGTGCTGGGCGTATCGGGCATTCTCTTGAGCAATAGCCGCAGCGCGCTCGACACAGCCTTGGCGCTCGCTCAAGGGCTTTCCGTGGTCGTCATTGTCGTGGTGCTCATGGCCACCGCGGAACGTCGTCACCTCGAGGCGGTCCGGACGGAAGTGCGCAAGTTCCGATCGACGCGAAGCGATGATGCGCCTGAGGCATAGTTCGATCGGAATGATGCATGCCTGTCTCCCAGACGCATCGCGCCTGTGACACCCAGAAATAGAGACGCGGTCTCGACGGTTTTGCTACGAAGCGGAGCCGTGCGACGGAACGGTTTTCGCAAAGGATTCGATGGCGGCAATCACTTGTTCGCGGTCGTAGTCGACAAAGACATGATGGTTGGATCGGTCGGCCCAGACGAATTGCTTTTGTTGGGCGGCGATGGCTTCAAAGGCGCGCGTGCACGCTTCCGGCGAGGCCGCAACATCGCCGTGTGAATGGATAACCAGGACGGGGCACGTCACCCGCCGCAAGGTTTCAGGAGAAGAGGCGCGTCTGCCGATCTTCGCGAGCGTGACCGCCCCGCGCAAAGGAACCCAGCGGTAGCTCATGATCTGCGCCTTGGCTTCTTCTCGGTTCACCTGGACAAGGGCTTTTCCCTTATAGGTCCAGCGCAGCAATGGACAAGCAACCCGCGCCCAGGTCTCCGCGCGCAATCCGTAGTACCAATGGTGCGTGACGCCGAAATACGGCGCACCGAGCGCCAAAGCATCGGCCTTGCCCTGCGCCGCCGCCAGCGTGCACAACGCGCCGCCCATTGAATGGCCGACAAGCATCACCGCGCCATGGTCGGCGCGCAAAGCATCCGCCTCGGCAATCACCGCCGACACAAGTTCGTCCGGCGTGCACTGCTCGAAGTCGCGGGGATCGATCCCGTGTCCCGGCAAACACATCACCCGCACGCGCCAACCTTGTGCGGCCAAGCGGTCGGGCAAATCGCCGAAATTGTTGCCGCCGCCGACAAACCCATGCACGAACAGCGCAGCCCGAGGGGCGTCGGCTGGACCGAGGTCGCGCGGTTCCGCGCCAACGATATATCCCGAGGCGGTTCGCGGCGCATGGCGGACTTCATAGTCGACGCCGATCTTCGCGCCC
>JAKJDA010000082.1:0-1722 GCA_022706165.1 Candidatus Hydrogenedentota bacterium
GGCCCTGGTCGTGGTCGGCGACGAGAACGGACACGTCGGCGCCGGCTACGGCAAGGCGCGCGAGGTGCCGCTGGCGATCCAGAAGGCCATCGAGGACGCCAAGAAGAACCTGTTCACTGTGCCGCGCTACAACGGCCTGACGACGACCCACCAGGTCATCGGCCGCTTCGGCGCGGCCCGCGTGCTGCTCAAGCCGGCTTCGCTCGGCACGGGCGTGGTCGCGGGCGGCCCGGTGCGCGCGGTCGTCGAAGCGGCAGGGTATAAAAACATCCTGACCAAATCGCTGGGTTCCAACAACGCGACGAACGTCGTCTGGGCCACCCTGGAAGGGTTGCGCCAGCTCCGGACCGTGGAAGAAGTCGCTTCGATGCGCGACCTGCCCGTGGCGGCGGTGCTCTAAGCGCCGTTCCAAGGCAAGACTACCAAGGAAACGATCATGATGGATTTGAGCATGTTGACAACGGCCCCGGGCGCTCGAAAAACCCGCAAACGCGTGGGTCGGGGACCGGCTTCGGGAAGCGGCAAAACTTCGGGACGCGGACACAAGGGACAACGGGCCCGGTCGGGCTATTCGCAGCGGCCTGGATTCGAAGGCGGGCAGATGCCCCTCAACCGCCGCGTTCCCAAGCGCGGGTTTTATCACGAGACCCGGCGCCCCTTTACCATCATCAATCTCGACGAAATCGAAACGTCGTTTCAAGCCGGCGCCGAGGTGAGCTTGAACGCCTTGGCCGAGCGCGGCCTGGCCCGCCCCCGGTCCGGAGGCTTGAAAATTCTCGGACGCGGCGAGATCACGATAGCCATCACGGCGATGGTGCAAGCGATCAGCGCCGGAGCCCGCGCCAAAATCGAAGCGGCGGGCGGCAAAGTGGAAATGCTTGGGGTCGAGACTCTGGGCGGGGAGGAATAACAGGTGTCGGCGCAGCCGCTAGAAGCCTTCCGAAACGCGCTGAAAATTCCCGAACTAAAACAGCGCATCATCTTCACGCTGGCATTGTTGGCCGTGTACCGCTTGGGCTGTCACGTGCCCACGCCGGGAGTGGACGGTCACGCCTTGGCGGAACTGATCAAGAACACAGGCGGCGGGCTGCTTAACTTCTACGACTTGTTTTCCGGCGGCGCGTTCCACAACGCCACGATCTTCGCGCTGGGCATTATGCCCTATATCAGCGCCTCGATCATCATTCAGCTGCTGACGGCCGTCGTGCCGCAGCTTGAAAAGCTGGCCAAGGAAGGCGCCGAAGGCCAAAAAAAGATCACCGAATATACGCGCTACGGAACGGTGGGGCTGTGCATCGTGCAGTCCATCGGCATCGCCGCGTATCTGGTGGGCTTGAACCAGCAAGGCGAGACGACGATCGTGGCCAATCCGGGCCTCGGCTTCTACTTCATGTGCGTGCTGTCCTTCACGACCGGCACGGCCTTTATCATGTGGCTGGGCGAGCAGATCAGCGAATACGGCCTGGGCAACGGCATGTCCCTCATCATCTTCACCAGCATCGTGTCCCGCCTGCCGAACGCCTTCATCGCGCTAATCCGCATGATGGGCGCCGACCAGATCAGTCCCATCCAGGCCGGCTTCCTGTTCGTGTTGATGGGCGTGGTCATTGCGGGCGTCGTCGTGGTCACCACGGGCCAGCGCCGCGTTCCCGTGCAGTATCCCCGCCAAGTGAAGGGACGCAAGGTCTACGGCGGCAGCCGGAACTATCTGCCGCTGCGCGT
>JAKJDA010000082.1:1819-9633 GCA_022706165.1 Candidatus Hydrogenedentota bacterium
CGCCATCACCTTCAATCCGATCGAGATGGCCGACAACATGAAAAAGATGGGCGGCGTGATTATGGGCGTGCGGCCCGGCAAAGCCACTGCGGAATACCTCAACCGCGTGATGACCCGCATCACCCTGGTAGGCTCCCTGTTCCTGGCGGCCGTGGCCCTGCTTCCCAAAGGCGTCAACAACATGATGGGCGTGAACAACTGGGAAATCGCCAGTTTCTTCGGCGGCACCAGTCTGCTCATCTTGGTCGGCGTGGCCCTCGACACGGTGCGCCAAATAGAAACGCACCTGGTAATGCGCAATTACGAAGGCTTCATGAAAGGCGGCCGCCGCGTGCGTGGCCGCCGCATGTAGCCGGATTCAAGAGGGCACATGACGCTTCGAATCGTATTGCTGGGCGCTCCGGGCGCGGGAAAAGGCACCCAGGCGCAACGGCTGGCCGCGACGCACGGGCTGGTTCATATTTCAACCGGCGACATGTTCCGCGCGCACCTCAAGCAAGGCACGGAGTTGGGCCAGCGGGTTCAGGACTATTTGAGCAGCGGCCGCTTGGTCCCGGACGACCTGACCTGCGCGATCGTGACGGACCGCTTGGTTCAGCCGGACTGCGCCCAGGGGTACATTTTGGACGGTTTTCCGCGTTCCGCCCCGCAAGCCGAGGCATTGGACGCGTTTTTTACGGACAACGGCCAGAAACTCGATGTGGCGGTGGACATCGCCGTCGCGGACGAAGACATTGTAGACCGTTTGTCGGCGCGCCGGAGCTGTCCGGCATGCGGCGCGATTTACAACTTGAAATACGGCCCCTCGAAACGCGGGGGCCTGTGCGATCGCGAAAACTGCTCGGGCGAATTGATCCTGCGCGACGACGACCGCGAAGAGACGATTCGAAAACGGTTGCAGGTCTACCATCAAACGACCGCGCCCGTGATCGGCTATTACGGCAACCAGGGCATCCTGAAGACCGTGGACGCGACGGGCTTGACGCCGGACGACGTTTTCGCTCGCATAGAAGAGATTTTGTGCGGACTAAAGGGCGCATAAGCCAAGGCGTCCCGATCCGGACCGAGGAGGAGATTGCGATCCTCCGCGAGGCGAACCGGATCGTGGCGGATGTCCTGGCGGCGTTGGCCGCGCTCGTGAAGCCGGGCGTCACGAGCGGAGAACTGGATGCGCTGGGCGAGCAAATGATCCGACAGGCCGGCGCGACGCCCTCGTTCCTGGGGTACCACGGCTATCCGGCGTCGACGTGCATATCGGTGGATGCCGAGGTGATACACGGCATCCCTGGAAAACGGACGATCCGGGAAGGCGAACTGGTCAGCATCGACGTGGGCGCCTACTACAACGGCTATCACGGCGATGCGGCGGTGACGGTGCCGGCGGGCGAGGTGGATGCGCTTCGGACCCGGTTGATGACGACGACAGACCGGGCGTTGGCGCAGGGCATCCGCGCGGCGCGAGCGGGAAATTATCTGGAAGATGTTTCCCGGGCCGTGCAGAGCGTTTGCGAAGCAGAACGTTTTTCGGTGGTTCGGGCCTTCGTGGGGCATGGCATTGGCCAGCAGATGCACGAAGAGCCTCAGATACCGAATTTTGTGACGGGCGACCGGGGCCCGAGGCTTCGGCCCGGCATGGTGCTCGCGATCGAGCCCATGGTGAATGCAGGCAGCCCCGATGTGCGGGTGCTGGCCGACGGATGGACGGCCGTCACGCGTGACGGCAAGCCCAGCGCGCATTTCGAGCACAGCATTGTGGTGCGCGAAGGCGACGCGGAGGTTCTTTCGGTGTCGCCCTACCACCTATGGGGACAGGGCTGAAAGCCGACGAAGAGGATATGCAAAAGGAAGACGCTATAGAGGTAGAAGGCACGGTGGTGGAACCCCTGCCCAACGCCATGTTCCGCGTTCAATTGAAAAACGGACACATGGTGTTGGCGCACATTTCAGGAAAGATGCGCATGAACTTCATCCGCATCCTTCCGGGAGACCGCGTAAAGCTGGAGATGTCGCCCTACGATCTGACGCGGGGCCGCATCACCTACCGGTATAAATAGTCCGCCGGGGCCGGGACAGGCCGCCGAGGACGCGAATGGAGACGGCAATGAAGGTGCGCAGTTCGGTGAAAAAAATTTGTGAAAAGTGCAAGATTATCCGCCGGTATGGCAGCGTCCGCGTGATTTGCATCAATCCGCGGCACAAGCAGCGTCAAGGCTAGCAGGGAGACCCTTCGCATGGCACGTATTGTAGGCATAGACCTTCCCCGCGACAAGCGCATAGAAGCCGGGCTCCAGTACATTCTGGGCATTGGCCCGACCCGCGCCAAGGAAGTGCTGCAAAAAACGGGCGTGAATCCCGACGCCCGGGTGCGCGACCTGACCGACGAGGAAGTCAGCAGACTGACCTCCTTCATCACCAACACCTACAAGGTGGAAGGCGACCTGCGGCGCGAAGTCACAGGAAACATCAAACGCCTGATGGACATCAACAGTTACCGGGGCCAGCGCCACAAGCGCGGGTTGCCGGTGCGCGGACAGCGGACGCACACGAATGGGCGGACGCGCAAGGGACCGCGCGGCGCCACGGTTAAGAAGAAATAGGAGGCACTGTTCAAGTGGCTAAGGAAAAACGGAAAGCCAAAACCAAAAAGCGCCGCAGCGCCCTAACGGTGACGTCGGGCGTCGCGCATATCCAGGCAACGTTCAACAACACCATCGTCTCGATCACCGATCTACAAGGCAACGTCGTGGCCTGGTCCAGCGCCGGCCAAGTAGGGTTCGTCGGATCGCGCAAAAGCACGGCCTTCGCCGCGCAAGTCGCCGCCGAAGCCGCGACCCAAAAAGCCCGCGAAGCGGGATTGCGCGACGTCAAAGTCGAGGTGTGCGGGCCGGGTGCGGGCCGCGAATCGGCGATTCGGGCCATTCAGGCCGCCGGCCTTGATATCACCCTGATTCGCGACGTGACGAGCATACCGCACAACGGGTGCCGGCCGCCCAAACGGCGGCGCGTCTAGTTCGGGTCGCAGGAACGAATCCGGTATTGCGGATTCTGGACGGGGCCGAGGCCCAAACACCCCGGTTGCCGGGAGGCGGGAACGCATGATTGCTAAAGAATTTGTACTGCCAAGAACAGTCCGAATAGAAGAAGGCGCGACGGGTAGCTATGCCCGCTTCGTCGTAGAGCCTTTCGAGCGCGGTTACGGCACGACCGTGGGGAACTCGCTCCGTCGCGTGTTGCTGGCCAGCCTGGAAGGCGCCGCCGTTACGGCGATCCGTTTTGAAGGCGTTCAGCACGAATTCTCGGCGATCCCGGGCATCAAAGAAGACGTCACGGACATCGTCCTGAACTTCAAGCAATGCCAGCTTCGGTTGAACCGGAACGAACCCATCATCTTTTCCTTCGTACACAAAGGCAAAGGCGAGGTGACTGCCGGCGACATCTTCCGCGATGTGGACGTCGACGTGTTTAACCCCGACAAAGTCATTTTCACCGCAACCGCGGCCACGGCCAACGTCGAGATGGAAATCAAAGTGGCCCACGGGCGCGGCTACGTCACCGCCGACCATTTCGAGCTCGAGCACGCGCCCATCGGCACGGTCTACCTCGATGCCGGCTTTTCGCCGGTGACGAAGGTGAATTTTTTGGTGGAGGACGCGCGCGTCGGCCAGATGACCGACTACGATCGCCTCATTCTGGACGTGTGGACGAACGGATCGCTGACGCCGCAAGACGCCTTGCAAGAGGCGGCCAAGCTGCTGATTGATCACATGCAAATTTTCGTGCGCGAAACCGAATCCTCCGAAGAAGCCGGCGGCAGCCTGATCGGCGTGGAAGACCCTGAGCTCATGCGCAAGCTCTCTCGCTCGGTGGACGAACTGGAGTTGAGCGTGCGCGCGGCCAATTGCCTGAAAGCCGCGAATATCCGGACCATCGCCGACCTTGTCGTGCGCCAGGAATCCGAAATGCTCCACTTCCCGAACTTCGGGAAGAAAAGCCTCGACGAGATCAAGGTCATCCTGGAAACCTTGGGTTTGACCTTTGGCATGCAGGTGGCAGGCGTTGCCGCGCCATCCGTTTCGTTCCCCACGCTTTCGTCGCTCGGCGAAATCGACGACGACGAAATTTTCGATGACGATGAAGAAGAAGACGAAGACGAGTAACCGAAAGGATTACGACCGATGAGGCATCGTAAGGAAGGCCGCCGGCTGGGACGAACGAGTTCGCACCGCGAGGCCACGATGAAAAATCTCGCCCTGGCGCTGTTCAAGTACAACGCTATCCGGACCACCGTGGCGAAATCGAAGGAACTGCGCAAATTCGCCGAGCCGCTGATTACGCTGGCGAAAACCGATTCCGTCGCGAACCGGCGCTTGGCCTTCGCCGCTCTCCGGAGCGACGAAGTGGTTCGCAAGCTGTTCACCGAGATCGCGCCGTCCTATGCGCAACGGCCGGGCGGTTACACGCGCATTTTGCGGCTGGACAATCGCCCTGGCGACGCCGCCCCCATGGCTCGCATCGAGCTGGTCGGCATCGGCGAATACAAGGCGGATTGACGGCGGTCTGCGGGCGGCATATCCGAGAGGCCCGCGGAAACGCATTGAACTTCTGTCTTTTCGCGCGCGCCCCGAAGCCGCGAGATCATGAAACGCAGCGGGAGCAGGCCTGAAGGCCTGCTCCCGCGTTCGCTTACCTTTGGATGCACAAAGGCCCGCCCTTGCGCCCTCCGCTCTCAATACCAGTTCGGGGAAACGATGTAGAACAGGTTGTGCATCAGCATGAAATCCAGCCCATTGTAACGATTGCCGATGGCTCCGCCGTTGTTCTGCTGATCGATGGAATCCATGAACTTATTCGCGGTGCGCCATCCCGGCGCTGCATCGTCCGCAGGCCCCGAGGCAGGCGCGCTGGCGAGAACGGGAAGCGTCTCGGCGTCCAACGTGTTGTGGTGGCCAGGCCAATTCGGCAAGGTCGCCACATGCGGCCATAGGGCTGCGTACAGATACGGGTAGAGGTAGTAGTTCTGGACCGCCTTCAGCGACATCAGATGCTGCAGCGTGTCGTTGCCCCAGCCGTTGCCGATGGCGGCGATCGACATCACCATGTGCAGGTTGTCGGGGCCGCTGCCCGTGCTGGGGTATAAGAACGGCTGCCAGGCCTGATTCCAGAGCGTTTTGTAGGCGCTGTCCACGGACCCGACATAATCCACAAGGCCGTCGGTGATATAGACCAACTCCTTGTTCAGACCGTGCGAGTAAGCCCGGGCGTCATCGCCGCGCATGACATAGCTGTTCCAATCCCACGATGGATTCTTAATTCGCCAGCCTCCGGTTTTCACCCAAGTCACAATGAAATACGCGCGGTTGATCGCGCCTTGTCGCAGGTCGTAGCCGTTCACGACCGTGCCGGCAGGCACGAAGCGCTTCACCAACGAGAGGCCGATCAGGACGTGATAGACCTGGTCCTGACTCATCTCCTTGTTCTTGATGTTCGTGGAGGTGAGGTCGGACTCCATGCCGCCCATGCCGAAGTTGCCGTTGAAGCCGGCGTACACGTCGTCGCGAATGAAGAAACCCGGCGTGTCGATGCCCCACGCAAATCCAACGGATTCCCCCGTGACGTCGAGACGGTCCATGGCGAGCAAGGCGTAGTAAAGCTCCGTCTTGGTCTGGTTAAGCCGGTTGGCGTCGCCCATGTTGAAGTTGGGGTAAATTTCCGGATGCGACAGCATATGGAATTCGGTGGCCAGCATGCCGATATACCAGCCGAGATTGCAGGTCGTGTCAGAGAACTTGATGAAATTGTACAGCGTGTTGCGGAATTCCGCCGGCAAGCTGTAGCCCTGGCCCGCGCCGACCAGCAAGTACTGCGACGTCAGCCGCTGGCGATATTGCCAGTATTTTGACGTGTTGGCGCTTATCTTCAGCTGGAAGTTTGCGGCGATGGCCTTGTTGACATCCATCGTTACGGGCAAGGGATTCGCCGTGCCTGTGGTGCCGCCGCTCCAGCCGACGAAGTCCCAACCGTCCGCGGGGACCGCAGTGAGCAGGACGGTGTCGTTGACCGCATACGGCGGATTCGAGTCGGCTTCGATGCTGCCTTGGCCCACGGTGCTCAGGGTCAGGGTGCGCGTTTGCTGGGTGAAGGTCGCGACGACGGTCGTCGACGCGCCCAACGTGAGAGAAACGGGATTCGCGGCGCCGCCGATCGCGCCCGACCAGCCCGCGAAATTCCAATCGGTTGCCGCGGTTGCGGTCAGCGTGACGGAATCGCCTACGTAGTAGGGACCGGTGGGCGGATCAATCGTCACGTCGCCCTGCCCTATCACATCGACCTCGAAGTCGCTTTGCTGACCTCCCGTGAAGTGCGCGACCACGTCCGTATCGCCCGCCAGCGTGATGGTCTTGGGGTTGACTGATCCGGAGACGTCGCCCGACCAGCCCGCGAAAGACCAGCTCGCTTCGGGCACGGCCGTGAGGATCACGTTGTCGCCCGCGCGGTACGGTCCGGAGGGCGGCGTCACCTGCACGGTTCCGTGGCCTGTCTTCGAGACATTCAGCGCAATTTCGCCGGATTCGAGACCAACGCCGGTCAGCGGCACGAGCATCGTCGGGACGTTCACGGCGTTTGTCGGGATCGTCAGCACGGCGTCACGACGCCCCGTCGCGCTTGGGTCGAAGGTCAATTGAACGTAGATGCTGGCTCCGGGTTTCACGCCTGCGGTGGTGAATCCGATCTTGGTGATCTTGAAATCCGCCGCCGCCGGGCCGCTGATGTTCAGCACGCCCTTGAGTTTCATCAAGGCGTCGCCGATGTTGCGCACCTGCAACGACACGGCCGCCGTCGGGCCCGCGTCGGGGAGTCGTGGCCCGAAATCGATCGAGGGAACGGGCAGGTCGATGACGGGGCCGCTATAGGCCGCCACATGCACGGTGCGGCTTTGCTGCGACGCTGCATTTCCTGCGGCGTCGTTCACGTCGTAGGTGACCGAGTAATCGCCCACGACCGCCGTGTTGACGTTGCTGTTCTTTACGATTTGCGCGGTGAGATCTCCGTCTATTGCGTCGATCGCCGTCGCGCCGGGATCGGTGAAGGTTCCGTTTTTCGCCACGGTCATGGCCGTATCGCCCAGTAGGGTGATGACGGGCGCTTCGCTGTCCATCACAATCGAGGCGGACGTTGAGGCCGACCAGTTGCCGGCATGGTCCTTGTATTGGGCGTAGACCGTCTTGACGCCGTCGCCTGCCGACAGGGTCCATGCTTTGTTCGCTGCATAGGAGAAAGTTGTCCACGCGGCGTTGTCGTTGCTGAAACGCATCTGTGCGAGACCCGAGGTGGCGTCGGTCGCTGCCGAGGACAGCGTCACCGAGGGGCCTGCCGTATAGGCCGCGCCGCCGTTGATGGTCAGTGTGCCTTTCGGGGCGCGTTTGTCGAGCGTGATTGTCGTCGTATAGGGGTTGGACCAGTTGCCCGCGCCATCGCCGAATTTCACCTGAACGGTCTTGAGGCCGTCGCCCGCGGCAAGCGTCCACGGCAACGAGGCTGCGTATGCGTACGTGGCCCACGTGGATCCGGTGTTGCTCACGCGCATCCAGACAACGCCCGTTCCGCCGCTTGATCCGCCCGTGTCCGTGGCCGATAGCGCCAAGGTCACCGCTTGCGTGTTGGTGTAGAGCGCGCCTCCGGCGATCGCGACCGTTCCCGTTGGCGGCGTGGTGTCGGGCACGGGGATGAAGACGCCCGCGCTCGTTGCGGAATAGGCGCTCCGGTTGCCCATCGCGTCATATGCCTTTACGCGGCAGTAATAGGTGCGGCCCAAC
>JAKJDA010000083.1:0-3663 GCA_022706165.1 Candidatus Hydrogenedentota bacterium
GGCATAAAAGGTTAAACTGCTCTAGCGCTTAGACGGGCGCTTTTCCGTTGGCCCCACGGAGAGTGTTTGCCCTGCCGTTAACGTGAGGGCCTTGGGCAGGGATATCTTCCCCTGGACGGCGCTGCACACGAACGCGCTCCGGCCCCATGTCACGGCTATTTGACCTGTATTGACGAAAGGCGCAAGGTCGAGTTGGCGCAGCGTCAGTGCGCCGTGAAGGACCGTCAGGGATGCTTGTCTTCCCTTTTGCGCATACACGCCCCAGGCGCCGTCGATGGCCCAGAACGTCGAGAATTTCTCCGTGTAGGCCTTCGGCGCAAAACCGATGCGCCCGGCGCCCTTATCGAAGGTGAAGCCCGACCACGCAGTCAGCAAGCCGTACGAGGCCAGGGCGCGGGCATAGTGGTGCCCGCACTCGAACTCGTCCCAGGGATTGCGCGCGATGCCGTCGTGGCGGTCGCGGCAGCCTTTGACGACGCTCAGGCCTTCGGTCAGCAGGCCTTCCAGGATGAGGTGACTCGCAACCTGATACTCGATGCCGGTCCATACCTCGTCGGAGTACACAAACGGGAACGCCGGGCGCTCGCCTCGGGGCCATGAACACAGCAGCAGGCCCGCCTCGTCGTTAATGGCGTACACGCGTTGGGCATTGGCGTGATCGGTGAGGTCTTCTTTCCAGTTGTATTTGAAGATCGCTTTCAACGTCGCGCGAACATGCTTGGGATCAAGCAGGTAGCCCAACCCCGACAGCGAGGCAACCCACTGGCCCAGTATCTGATCGGACAGGCAGCCCGTGCCGAACTGATATTGCGGCCCGTTCTTGATGTCGCATTTCTGGATATAGTACTCGCCGTTGAAGAGGTGTTTGTCGGTCCACGCGGCGCCCTTCCGGTAGATGGAGCGGTATTCCGCCGCGGACGCCGCATCGCCGAAGCGATCGGCGATTTCCGCGCCCGCCAACAGCGCGCCAAGGTAGAAAACGTTTATCATCGGATTTGGCCCGACGAACTCGATGTCGTAGGTGTTGTGCTGAACCCCGTCGATGACGCCGTCCTTATCGGGGTCCCACTGCACCCACGCGTGCTCGAGGGCGCGCTTGGCCCGCGGCCAGATCGCGCCTAGCCAAGCGTCATCGCCGCTGATTTTCCAGTCGCGGTAAAGCTTGATGATCCCGCCGAGCTGGCCGTCGCCGCAGGCATGGAAGTCGTTGGGCGGCGTCCCGATTGGAAGCTGAATGCGGAAACACATGCCGCCGTCGGCGCGCAGGTTGTATGTATAGTCCGCCGTGCGCATGGTGCGCTCCAGTTCTGGGAACAGAAACGCCAATGCCTGTTGGTAGTTCCATACGTGCGTGCAAGAGCCCTCGCAGCATCCGGCCATGGGGGCGCAGCCTTCCCAGCCGTAGAACGTGCCGTCGGTCAGGCGAATGCACGTGGCCGACTTGATGATGCCGAGGTTGGCGGACACCGCGTCGAGCAGGGCAGGGGGCGCGGTCGTCGAGAACAAAGCGTCGTGGAAGGTCTTCGTGGCCTTGTGCAGTTCGGCCTCGCGACGGTTCAGCTTTTGCGCGACATCCAGCGCGCTCGAGAATTGGGAGGCGTAATAGTTCTTCCACACCGGGTTTTTCTTGGGAGCGCTGTCGGAGCAGTTCGATCCCGCGCAACAGCTTCCGGGATTGTGCCAATACATCTCATAGTTCGGGTGATGCCACGTTACATAAAACGTCACCGTTTTCGACTCGCCCGGCTTCAGTTTTGCACGAATGCCCAACGACCCGGCGTCGGTGTTCTTCTCGTCCGACGGCGGATAGTCGCGGTCGACGAACTGGCCCTTGGCGGCGAACGTGTCCCAAAAGTCGTGCATCGGGTTGAACCACCCCGCGCGCAGCCAGTACTTGAGCGCCGTGACCGATTTGTCCGGCGTCGTCAGGGCGATGCTGCCGTAGCGGGGATGGTCCTCGGCCCATTTCTCCGAACGGAACACCAACCCGCGCACGCCGCCGTCGTCGACGAACTCGTTGACGTTTTGGCCGTAGCCAAACTCGGTTTTGCTGAAGGTGAAATCCTTTTCCGACATGCCGATGCTGCCGATCGTGTTCAGGATGCTCCACGCGACGGTGGCGTCGACGGGATTCTTGGTGCGGTTCGTGAGGGTGTACTTCAAGATAGCCGCGGGAAAACCGGAGTCGTCGGCGTTGCTGGGGATGAAGGGATTGTAGGCCTCCAACGACACCGTCACCGGCAGTTTTTTGCAGGCAAAGTCGATGTGCGCGAAGGGAAACTCGCCGCGAAACGTGCAGGAATCCATATGCGGCAGGCCTTCGCCGGCGGCGTTCGGGTCGCCCCCGCCCCCGCCTTGAAACGGCGGCAGAGGTTTTCCCTGCAACACGCGGCACACGGGGTCTTTGCCCTTTTCCTTGGCCCAGATCACCGGAAAGGTCTTGGGCATGTAGGCGCCGATACTGGGCCGGTTGTAGATCTCCCAGTCGATAAGCCCGCCAAAGCCGGACAGGCTCACGTTGCCCGCGCCAATGCCGCCCAGTGGGAAGGAGATCATCTTGAGGGCGTCGCCGGTGAACGTGCGCTGCTTGCCCAGTTTCAAGAGTTCGGTTTTCGAGTAACCCTTCTTCATGTCAGACTGCCTTTTCCTTTGTGGTTGTTGGGAAGAAAAAACCGGGCCGCTCTAGATATGTCCGGCGTTGCGACGCTTCAATTCGGCTACCGCATGACGGACATCCTGGGCGCGGTCTTTGGGCACGACCAGCACGCCGTCCGGCGTGACGGCCACGACAAGGTCTTCCACGCCGATGACCGCAACGGCCATGTTTTCCAGGCCGGCATCGTTATACACAATGCAACGCCGGCTATCCAGCACGACCGGCGCGCCGTGGAGCACGTTGCCGTTTTCGTCCTGGACGCGCGTGCGTTCAAGGGCCGGCCACGATCCGACATCGTCCCAATGAAATTCCGCGCGCGCCATCACGACGCGCCGCGCATGTTCCATCAACGCATAGTCGATCGAGATATCCTCGAGGTCTTCGAACAATCCCTGCACCTTGTCGTCGTCGCCGATCCGCAGGGCGCGGGTGATCTCGCGGAGCGCGTGGGACAACACGGGACGCGCCGCGTCGAGTTCCTCCATGAACGTCGAGAGCTTCCAGAAGAACATCCCGCTGTTCCAGCAATACCGGCCCGACTCGATGAAATCTTCCGCGCGTTCGCGGCTGGGTTTTTCGTGGAAGGCTCCCACAGGGTAGACAGCCACGCCGTGCGGCGTTTCGGGGAGCGGCTCCGTGCGCGCTTGAATTTGAATGTACCCGAACGATGTCTCGGGCCGGGTCGGCGGAATGCCCAGGATCGCCAGGCAATCGTCGCGTTCGGCGACGGTCAGCGCGGCATCGATCGCCTGCACAAATTTCTGCGTGTCGTGAATCACGTGATCGGCCGTCATGACGGCCATCGTGAAATCCAAATGTTCCGCGCCGTATTTGGCGTTCAAAAAGGCCGCCGCATACGCCAACGCCCCCGCCGTATTGCGCTTGGCAGGTTCGGCCAGCACATTTTCCGGAGGCGTCCCCACATTGGCCCCGCGAATGGCATCCGCCAGATGGCTTCCCGTGACCACATACACATGCTCCGCGGGAATGAGCGGCGCGATGCGCGC
>JAKJDA010000083.1:3673-9591 GCA_022706165.1 Candidatus Hydrogenedentota bacterium
CACTCGTCAGCTTCAGCAATTGCTTGGGCCGGTCGCGACGGGACAAGGGCCAGAAGCGTTCCCCGGAACCGCCCGCCATGATCACGCCCAACCGCAAGGGAGTCTTTCCTGATGCCATGCGCCGTTCCTCCTGGATATGAATGCGATGCGCCATGGTACGACAAGCGCAATCGGCGCCACAAGGGAAAGTTAGGGGGGATGACCCGGGGCGAGGATCGCCTTCATGACGCCGCACGTGAAGACGGCATCGCGCGAGCCTATCATCAGGGGAGACAATCCGTCGCCCAAAAAAACAATAAAAAAGTTAAAATCAAATAAATATGGTATTTGGCTGTTTGACTTGCCCTTCCAAATCTGGCACAATGCCCTGTCTTGTAACGGAGCGTTTCCACGAAGGTATGATAGAGGAGAGTAGGAAGCGCGTTTTTCCTATATCTAGCGTGACGGCTTGTGCGGGCGCCAATAGCTGTGGTCCCGTCTCCCCGGGAAGAGAGGGAAAGTGCCGTCGGTACATTGTGCGCGAAGCCAGGAAGGCATGACGTCTCGAATGAATCCGAGGACGCAGACAAAGACGGTATGCGCCGAAGGGTTCTCTCCCGATAGTCTCCGAAAAGCATTGCAGAAAAAGGAAGATGCATGAGCGATCGATCGGTGTTGATAACGGGCGCGACGGGGATTATGGGCAGTTGGGTGCTGGGAGAGGCCTTGGCGCGCGGCTATCGCCCGGTAGTCTTGATGCGCGACGCCAATCCGCAACGCGCCCGCGAACGGCTTACCGCCGTGCTGCGGTTGAATGGCCACGAAACCCGGCTGGACGACGTGCGTATTCTTCAAGGAGACACACGATCGCCTAATTTGGGCCAGTCGAGCGCGGAAATCGCTTCTCTCCGCGCATCGCTGGGGGGCATGATCCACTGCGCCGCCTGCACAAGCTTCGGATCGGATTCCGATCAGGAACTGTGGGAGACCAACGTCGGCGGCGTGAAGAACGTGCTGGCGTTTTTGGAAGGAACCGGCGTTCCGTTGTACTACGTGAGCACGGCGTACATCGCCGGGCGGCGTCGCGGTCGCGTGCTGGAGACGGAGCTCTACCGCAACCAGGAATTCAATAACACCTACGAACGCAGCAAATGCGAGGCGGAGCGCCTGGTTCGAGCCTCCATGGCTGCGGGGCGGCTTCAAGCCTCCATTTTCCGCCCGGGCATCATCGTGGGCTGCACCGACCAGGGCCGCATCACGCAATTTTTGAATTTCTATAGTTTTCTTCGATTGTTGGACATCATCGCGGCGCGACGGAAGCGCGAGAGCGGCCCGGTGCGCATCGCGGCGAATCCATTGGGCACCAAAAACCTTATACCGGTGGACTGGACGGCCAAGGCGCTGTGGCAGATTGTCGAGGCGGACGGCGCCTCGGGACACACGTATCACTTGACGAACCCGAAGCCGGTTTCGCACGCAAGCCTTCTCGATTGGGCCAACAAAATTTTGTGCAGCAAAGGCATGCGCTTTGAGTTCGTCGACGAAGTGGGCGCCGACGCGAATGGTCTCGAAGAAGCCTGCCGCGCGGCCTTCTCGCACTACAGCCCCTATTTGCAGGGGGAACCGCGCTTCGACCGCGCCAACACCGATCGCGCGCTGGGCGATTCGCTTCCTTTCCCCGAAATCGGCCCCGATCTGTATGTCCGGCTGTTGTCCTTTGCCAAAGGCCAGCGTTGGCGCGGCATCTTCGGATGCAAGACGGCCGAGGTGTGTGCCCCAAAAGATGCGACGATCGCCCCCTTCCCGCTTGCCGGCAAGGCGCCCGCTCTTGCCAGCATCGATCCTTCGTTGGAACTGGCGGTCGCCCAGTGCCCCTAAGGGGCGTGTCCGGCGACTCCCTGCCCGCATGAGCGGCATGGACTCCGAGACGGTGCGGCGTCTACATGGCGCCGGAAGCAGCGGCAGGGGGACGAGGGGGACAGGTGGACGAAGCGCTGGCGAAGGGCATAACCTCCATCGAGCATGCAGCGGGCGACCCTGCGCGCGGACTGCCCGAGGATATTTTCCTGCTGATCAGTCGGCTCACGCCGCTTGTCAATGTCGATTTGCTCATCCGGGACGACAGGGGGCGCACTCTATTGACCTGGCGAGAAGACGCTTATTATGGCGCGGGCTGGCACGTTCCCGGCGGGATCATTCGCTTCAAGGAGACGGCTGCGGAGCGGCTTCGTGCCGTGGCCCGGGAAGAACTGGGCGCGGAGGCGGATCCCGAACCGGCGCCCGTTGCCTTTCACGAAGAAATCCACCCCGAACGCGCGATCCGGGGCCATTTCATCTCCTTGTTGTACCGCTGCGTTCTGATCGGCCCGCCGGATGCGGCGCGTCGGGCGGACGGACCCTTCCCCGCGCCCGGAACGTGGCGCTGGCATGACGGACCTCCCGATGCCTTGATCGACGTGCATCGCGTCTATGAGCCTTTTCTGAAATGATCGCGGACGATGCAGGGGCCGAATCTTCTTGCGGCAACGTCCCGCGCCAATTCGGGCGGTACATGCTGGTCGGACTATTCAACACGGCGTTCGGCTATGCCGTCTACGCAGGACTGACCTATGCGTTGACGCCCCGTCTCCCCCACGCCTACATGGCGGCGGCCGTAATCGGGTCGATCTTGTCGATCACAGTCGCCTTTGTCGGCTACAAAATGTTTGTTTTCCAAACGCGGGGGAATTGGCTGCGCGAATATCTGCGCGTGTACATGGTCTATGGAACTTCGATGCTGACCAACCTGATCCTGCTGCCATTCGTCGTCGCCGCCGCGGCTTTTTTCTTGACGCGCAAGGAATATGCGCCCTATATCGCAGGCGCGGCGCTGCAAGGCGGAACGATTTTGATGAGCTTCTTTGGGCACCGCCATTTTTCCTTTCGCGCAACCGGGAAGCGTTGACGAGACGGGCCGGGCGCTCCGTGTTTCTTACGCGTCCCCCACGACGTTGTGTTTACTGGGCAGGGTCGAGTTGCGCGGCGACCGCGTCGTGGAGGGTCTGGGCGAGGCGTTTGCGGTCGGCGTCCTGGATCGGCGCGGGACCAAAAACCAGGGTCGCTTCGCAATAGGGAAGGCGGAGAAAAGCCCCCATGCTTTGCGCGAACGTTTGTTCCGGCCCCCAGATCACGCTGTCGCGCACGGAAGGGGAGCCGTCGGGCGTGCGGTACTGAATGGCGGCGTAATGAACGGGCATGCCGCGCGCGACGGCGGTTTCGAGCAACGCCGGACGAAACGCCTTGACCGTCCCATCGACCGAGATGCGGCTCTCGGGAAAAACATGAATCCCGTAGCCGCGATCGAGGCGCTTGCCGAGTTCCGCATTTACGCGCAACGTTTCGCGAAGATCGGATCGGTCAATGAAGACGGTGTCCGCCGCGCGCACGACGAAGCCAAGCGCGGGCCAGCGCGCAACATCCGCGCGCGATACGAAGACGCACCCGGTCGCCGCAGCCAGGACGGGCTGATCCACACTGCTCAGGTGATTGGACACCAGAAAAAAAGGGGCGTGCGGCGGCATGCCGCGCACGCGCAGCTGCACGCCGCCGCACGCAAGCAAGCCTCGCCCCCACGCGCGCAACAGCGCGCTGCGCCATGCCGCTTCACGCGCCGGAGAAATGCGCGCCCATGGGCGCACGGCAATCCGCGCGGCCACAAGAAGAAAAGTCCATGCCGCGATGCCGGCTGCGCGCCGCGTCACGCGCATTTTCTCGCGAAGCGTCATGATGCCCCCCCGAATATTCGCCGCAACGACGCCACGCGCGCCAAGAAACGCAAAGGAAGGCAAGCGCTTCTTGCGGTCGTTGCGCCTGCGTCAAGGCGTTTGCTTCAGCCGTCGAGGCAAATCACCTGCGCCTCATACGGCGCCAGCGTGATCGCAATGGGGCCGTTGGCGGATACCCGCGTTGTCTCGGCATGGGAGGATTCGATCCGGACGGTGTCGTCGCGGGACTTCCATGCGAGCGTGAGAGACGCCCTGGCCGCCGCGCCGTTCTTCTCTGCGAGCGCAATGCACGATTTCGCGCCGTCCTGCGTCCGATAGCTCACGGCAACGATTGCGTCGGCGTTCTCGCCTTCCAAGGCGACGATGCCCTCGCGGCCGCGGAAATCGGCCCATGCGAAGTAGGGCGCGACGCGGCGCTTGAGGCTTGCCAGCCGCCGTACGTGGTCGGCGAATTCCGGGTATTCGGTGATGAGTTCATCGCCGCCTTTGATGCGCAGATCGAACATGATTTTGTGCGTGAAGGCGCGGTTCGCCTCGGCGTATTCCTCGGCGTCGATCGAGGTGCTCGTCAAGAGCCAGGGCGCGGAATAGAGGATTGGATCGACGTCTTCGAGGAAATCCCACGTCCAGGCGCCGTCCGTCCACTGGCCCGTGAACTCGTTGGTGCACTCGGCCAGCAGCATGCCGCCGGGGCATTCGCGCCGCACGAAGGCGCGGGTCTCGTCGAGCAGTCGCGCGAAACCGTCGATGGGCGCTCGATCGGGATGGCTGTGCCCATGGGAATCGTTGTAGCAGGGGAAATTCTTGATCGAAATCTGGTCGAGTTGGATGTTGCCGAAGCCGTAGTCACGCACGATGCGTCGCATGGTTTCCAGAAAATATTCTTGCTGCTCGGCGCAAGGGCAGATTTCATGATGCATGCGCTCGCGATCGGTTCCGGGGCCGTCGACGGTGAAGCCGGCCCAGTCGCCTGCGTGGTTCGGCGCATTCTCGCGCGATCGCACCTCCCACCGGTGACCGAATGCCTGATGTTCGGGCATGGTTACGTTGGCGAGGGTTCCGTTGAAGAAGGGAATCAATTCCGCGCCTAGCTCTTTTGCGCGCGCGACAGCGGCGCGCAGCCCTTCCTCGCCGCCCCATTCGCGGTTGGGAACGTAGCGGTAGAAGTAGTGGTTGTCATGTCCGCCCTCGTGCCAGCCGAAAAGCAGCAAATACGGGCAGCCCGCCGACAGCGAGGCCTCGGCCATGCGAGGCAGATCGGCGTATGAGAAGCGCGACGATCCGTCCTGGTGCTTCAGGAAGAAGTAATGCCAGCCGACGCTTTCGACGAATTTGGCGATGCGTTCCGGCTTGACGATCCATGACGCGACCCATTCGCGGTGCGCATCGGCGGTCGCGCGCCAGTCGCCTTCGTGCAAGAATATTCGCATGGGAGGCGATTGCCACGTCTCGCCGGGCGCGAGACGCCGCGGGAACGTGGCGGAAAGATCCAGGGAACGCGCGAACGGCTTGGTTTTTTTGTCGATGGTCTTCGCGACGAAGAAATCGACCAGGCTGAAATCCGTATGGCGGGCTTCGAGTCCGACGCCGTGCGCGGGCGAGGAATAGTCGCTCCATGCCGTCACCATGCGACCGGGATATCGCGACGCCAATTTGTGCATATACTGTTCCGCGTTGCGGTGATCGCCTCCGAATTGCGGACCGAAGGGATCGAAGGAACGTTTCCCGAAAGACGGGACCGTGTAGCGGGCGCCCTCGATGGGCGACAGGCCCAACAGACACGGAAACTGGAGTTCCTCAAAAGCCAGGCGTCCCGTGTTCGTGATTTCGAGCGTCGCCACGATCGCAAGGCCGTCGAGCGAGAGCCGGGCCGTTGCACGCAGGTCGCTGGTTTCGAAGCGCAACGTCACGGCGCCGGCTTCCTGGGACATCTGCGGCGCCTCGCTGTCCAGATGGCGGCACAGCATCGGTCCGTCCGGAGCGATGATCCGGAACAGGCGCGTCGACGTTCCCTTCGAGACGAGTTCCTTGGCGAGTCGCTTGTTGTGGATCGAGGCGAATCCGCCGGTGAGCGGGTCGATCGTGACGCGGACATCCGCGTTTTCCAGGATCATGGCTTCTCCTTCCATTCGGTTTCGTATGACGAAATGATCGGGTTTTCACGTTGCGGCATGC
>JAKJDA010000084.1:0-4242 GCA_022706165.1 Candidatus Hydrogenedentota bacterium
GCGGCGGTTGTGGCAAACGAGGAGCGCAGGGGTTCCGCTGGTCACGACGTCACGGGCAATGTCCACGGCGTTGTTTTCGTTATGCGCGATGACGACGTCGAAGCGGCCTGCTGCGAGGTCTGCGCGCCACTGCGTTTCCTCGGCGAATGTGATGCCCGCAGGCACGGGCCGGAAGCGTGTTTGCCATGGGCGCATCAAGGGTTGTTTCGAGTAGAGTCCCACGGTGAACGGAAGCCCGGTCTTGGCCATCATGCACAGGTAGGGCTCGTGGAAATTGAAGGTGAGTGCGCGGGGGAGCGCCATGGGGGTTAGACCGGCAACTCGTCAAGCTGCTTGCGAAGCGCAGCCACGACGAGCAGCTCTTTCTCGGCGCGCGGGGCGAGTTCGTATTCCAGGAGATCGCCCAAGAGGACGCAATCGTTGACGCGAAGGGCGTCCACGGCTTCTTGAAGGAAGACGTTCAATTGTTGCTGCAGCTCTTCATAGGTGGCATCTCCTATGCGCAGGCTTTCGATGGGCACATCAAGGGCTCTGGCGGCGAGTTGCTGCCGGTCTTTGATGTGGCGCCAAATGTCGGCAAGTTCTTGGAATGGAGCATATCCTTCCGTAGGGTTGTTGCCTTGAAATACGGAGGCCAGCGCATGGCATGCGGCGGGCAATTCGGGAAGGACGTTGTCTAATTCGCTGAGCGCGCCCCCAACAAGTTCGCGGATGCTTTCGGAGCGCACCTCGAACGACGCTAGGGTTTCCAGGGGCTGGTTTTTCAATACATCGGCCAATTCGTCGGCGTTCAAGTTCTTGCCGTTCACGCACACGGCCATCACGGCGCGCCCGCGCGCTTTGAGGGAATCGCTGATGCATGCCAAGGCTTCCATCGCGTCCGCGGGCAAAGCCTTGTCAGGGAGACTCCGCTCGCCGTCTACGATCACATCCATGTGCCACCTCGCTCCCATTTCCTTGCCGCCGCAACGTCAGCTTGGCAATAATTTCGCGATATCCTCCACCTGAGCCGTTCCGGCGGCCTTGGCATTCTCTTCTTGAATGGCAAGATAGACTTCCCTGCGATGCACGGTGACGGCTCGGGGCGCGACAATGCCGAGTTTGACTTGGCTTTCCTTGACATCGAGCACTTTGACCTCGATGTTGTCGCCGATCATGATGCTCTCGTTCTCCTTACGCGTCAGAACGAGCATTCGTAGTCTCCCGCGGTTGGGTGGTGGATGGTTGAGGCTGCGCAAGGAAATACTGCACCGGATAGTCGCTCCGGTCGAGGATTGTCTGCTTGCCGAGTCGATGCTTGGGGTTGATCAGGATGGGAGCCTTGAGGTTGGTTCGAATCTGACTCGGATCGGCAGGGATAACGACAAGGGTGAATATGTCCAGGTCTTCCACGGTGGTGGCGGCGAGTTCGGTCAGTTCATGGGGGCCCGGCTGGAGGGCGTAACTGGGCAGCAGGGCTTTGGGGTTCATGATCAGAAAGGCCAGTTCGCCGGAATCGGTGGACTGAAGCCACTGCAAATAGGCGCTAGGGCCTGGCAACAGAATGAATCGGCGGTATTCTTGGAAGCCCAGGATGGGTTGGGTGAACGTGATGACTTCGTTGAGATCGATCTCAATCGTTCCAAATCGTGTCGTTTGTAGTTGCATGCCCCGGCAAATCCGTCTCTGCTGCGCCTATGGGATGTCGGCCTCGACCGGCTCAGTATGCACAAAACGCCTCAAGCACGCAACCGCTTGACAGGGCGCGATGCCCGACAGGGGAGGAAGGGTTATGGGAGGGATGCCCGGATGTCTTTGATGTTGAGTTGAAGCGTTGTTTCGCCTCGATAGGTGTTGAATTGTGGGGTGTAGGCGATGTCGACGGCGGAAGCGGCGGCGAGTTCGGGGATGCGTTCGGCCATTTGAAACGCGATGCCGCGCAGGAGGGAAGGGCCTTCCTTGAACATGCATTGCATGTGGCCCGTGCCCATTTCGCGCACCGAGTTTGGCATGGGCGTGACGTTGCACGTGGCGAACAGGGGCGCGGGGTTGGCGTGACCAAAAGGCTGAAGGAGTTCCAGGGTGGCGACAAGTTGCGGATCGATTTCGCTGAGGGAGGCGATGGCGTCTATTCGGAGGGAGGGGCTGAGTTCGCCTTCGGGAATGGTTTTGGCTGCCTCGGCCTCAAAGGCTTCGGAGAAAGCGGCAAGGCGTTCTTGGCGGATCGTCAGGCCTGCCGCCGAACGGTGGCCGCCGTATCGGACGAGGAGATCGCCGCAGGCTTCGATGGCGCGCCCAATGTCGAAAGCATCGATGCTGCGCGCGGAGCCTCGGCCTTCTCCGTCTTCGTCCATGGCGATCAGGACGACGGGGCGATAGAAGCGGGATTGTATCCGCGAAGCGACAATGCCGATGACGCCTGCGTGCCATGTCGGACTGGCCAAGACAATGCTGCGCTGTTCTGGACGGAACTCGCGCCCGAGAATATCGGTGGCTTCTTTAAGGATCGTCGCCTCGATGCCGCGTCGTTCCTCGTTGGCCGCCTCCAGGTCTTGCGCGATGCGATTGGCTTCTTCGGTTGAATCGGTCAGCAATAGTTCGACGCCTGCTTGGGCATGGCCGATGCGTCCGCCCGCGTTGAGCCTGGGAGCAAGCTGATACGCGATGTTCTCGGATCGCGCGCGCTCGAGATCGAACCGCGCCTGCCGGGCCAACGCGACCAGCCCGGTTCGACGCCCCTTCGTTATTTCGCGCAGTCCCAACGCCACCAGCACCCGGTTTTCGCCTCGCAATGGAACGATGTCCGCCACCGTGCCCAGTGCGGCAAGGTCGAGGTCGCTGGTTTGGCCGGTGAGCGCCATGGCCAATTTGAAGGCCACGCCCGCGCCGCAAAGTTCGGCGGCGGGATGGTCCGGCGGCTCGCGCTGGGGATTGACAACGGCGACGGCCTCGGGGAGAGCGCCTTCGATAATGTGGTGGTCCGTGACGATGGTGTCGATGCCGAGATCGTGCGCGGCCTGGACAGCGTCGTGCGCGGCCACGCCATTGTCGACCGTGACGATCAGGTCCGCGCCTTGTTCCTTGGCCCATTGCACGCGATCGGGACTGAGGCCGTAGCCTTCCATCAGGCGATGGGGCATGCCATAGGAACATCGGGCAATGCCGTAGCGGCGCAGCGCGTTGACCAGAATGGCTGTGCCCGTGATGCCGTCCACGTCGTAATCGCCAAACACCAGAACGTGTTCGCCGCGTTCCCGCGCCAATGCGATACGTGCGATCGCCTCGCGCATGTCCGTCAGCAGAAAGGGATCGCTCAGGTGTTCGAGCGCCGGATGCAGGAATCGATCGGCGCTTTCCGGGGTCTCAAGCCCGCGCAGCAACAGGAGGTGCGCCGCCATTCGCGGGATGCCCAGGCGCTCGGCAAGTTCCGATGCCCGCACGCGATCGTGCTCGCAAAAGCGCCATTTACGTGCGCCATGAGACATGGGTTCTCCTTGCAGGTCCTATAAAGGTCCGATTATATATTGGTTTTATCTGCGTTGCCTTGCTTAATCAAATTCAATGCGCTGCCGGCCTTGAACCACTCAATCTGTCCGTCGTTGTAGGTGTGGTTGGCCTTGAACGCGTCCGTCGAGCCGTCGGCGTGGTGCAGCACAATGGTCAGCGGGGCGCCCGGCGCGAATTCGGTCAAGCCCACGATATCGATCAAATCATCTTCCTGTATTTTGTCATAGTCGGCCTTGTCGGCGAAGGTCAATGCGAGCATGCCCTGTTTCTTGAGATTGGTTTCGTGAATGCGCGCGAAGGAGCGCGCCAGAATCGCGCGCACGCCCAGGAAACGCGGTTCCATCGCGGCATGTTCGCGCGAGGATCCCTCGCCGTAGTTTTCGTCGCCGACGACTACCGTGCCGATGCCCGCGGCCTTGTATGCGCGTTGCACCTTCGGGACTTCGCCGTATTTGCCGGTGAACTGGTTTTTGACCTTGTTTGCCTCGCCGTTGAAGGCATTGATCGCGCCGATGAAGCAGTTATCCGAGATATTGTCCAGGTGCCCACGGAAGCGCAGCCACGGCCCTGCCATCGAGATGTGGTCCGTCGTGCATTTTCCTTTGGCTTTCAGCAAAAGACGCATTCCTTTCAAGTCTGCGCCTTCCCATGCTGGAAACGATTCGAGCAACTGAAGGCGTTTGGAGTCCGGTTTGACGACGACCTGCACAGCGCTGCCGTCCGCTGCCGGTTCCTGATAGCCTGGGTCTTTGACGT
>JAKJDA010000084.1:4280-9581 GCA_022706165.1 Candidatus Hydrogenedentota bacterium
GCGGATCGAGCTTCACCTTTTCGCCGCGCGCGTTCTCGATGGCGTCTGTCATCGGGTTGAACGTGATATCGCCCGCGAGCGCCAGCGCCGTCACAATCTCCGGCGACGCCACAAATGCGTGCGTGTTCGGATTGCCGTCGTTGCGTTTCGCGAAGTTGCGGTTGAAGGAGGTGATGATCGAGTTTCGCTTCGCGGGATCGTCGGTGTGGCGCTTCCACTGGCCGATGCATGGGCCGCAGGCGTTTGCCAACACTACGCCGCCGATTTCTTCGAATGCGGCGAGCTGTCCGTCGCGCTCGGTCGTGTACCGCACCATCTCAGACCCTGGCGTGACCGTGAATTCCGACTTCGCTTTCAGGCCTTTCGCCGCCGCTTGTTTTGCCAGCGACGCGGCGCGGTCGATGTCTTCATAGGAAGAGTTGGTGCACGAACCGATCAAGCCGACCTCCAATTTCGCGGGCCAGTCGTTTTTCTTGACAGCAGCCGCGAATTCCGACAACGGCCAGGCCAAATCCGGCGTGAAGGGGCCGTTGATGTGCGGCTCCAATTCGGACAGGTTAATCTCAATCACCTGATCGAAGTATTTTTCGGGATCGGCATATACCTCGGGATCTCCCTTGAGGTGTTCCGCGACGTTGATCGCGGCGTTGGCCACATCCTGCCGCGATGTCGAGTGCAGATAGCGCGCCATCGATTCGTCGAAGGCGAACACCGATGTCGTCGCGCCGATTTCCGCGCCCATGTTGCAGATCGTTCCCTTGCCCGTGCAGGAAAGGGACTCCGCGCCGGGTCCGAAGTATTCGAGAATCGCGCCCGTCCCGCCCTTGACGGTCAGAATGCCCGCGACTTTCAAGATTACGTCTTTGGCCGACGCCCAGCCGCTCAGTTTGCCGGTGAGTTTCACGCCGATGATCTTCGGGAACTTCAGCTCCCACGCCATCCCGGCCATGACGTCCACCGCGTCGGCGCCGCCCACGCCGATGGCGATCATGCCCAGTCCACCGGCGTTCGGCGTGTGCGAATCCGTGCCGATCATCATGCCGCCGGGAAATGCGTAGTTTTCGAGCACGACCTGGTGGATGATGCCTGCGCCGGGTTTCCAGAAGCCGATGCCGTACTTGTTGGAGACGGATGACAGGAAATTGTAGACCTCCTCGTTCGAGGTCAGCGCGTTCAGCAGATCCTGTTTTGCGCCGACTTCCGCGAGGATAAGGTGGTCACAGTGCACCGTCGTCGGGACGGCCGTCTTCGCCTTGCCCGCCGACATGAATTGCAGCAACGCCATTTGGGCCGTCGCGTCCTGCATCGCCACGCGGTCGGGCGCAAAATCCACATACGAAACGCCTCGGTTGTACGCGTTTTTTGCTTCCCCGTCGTACAAGTGGGCATACAGCGCTTTTTCCGTGAAGGACAACGGCCGCCCCACGGCATGGCGCGCCGCCGCGATTCGCCCCGCGAGATTCGCATAGGTCCGGTGAATCATGTCGATGTCGAAAGCCATGGCAAGCATCCTTCCCGATTGGTTAATGCGGTTGCGACGAGACAGTCGGGCGGGATCATATCGCTTATGCCTGTGTTGGGGCAACTCGGCTTGACATATATTCAGGGTCTCCCTACAATGCGTCTCCCTGGAGGGATGCTTTGAGTACACTTTCGTTCACTGCCTTGGGCGGCGCCGAGATTGGCGCGAATAGTTATGTAGTTTCTTTCGGCAACGCAGCTCTGCTCATCGATTGCGGGACGCATCCCAAGAAAGAGGGATTGGAGTCGTTGCCGGCGTTTCGTCATATTACGACTCCCCCGCAAGCGGCGCTGATATCCCATTCCCACATCGATCATTGCGGCGCTCTTCCTTTGTTTTTGCGCCAATGCCCCGAAGCGGCCTGCTATGCGACGGGGCCAACCGTCAAAATTCTTGATCGTATGCTCCACAACAGCGTGTCGGTCATGGGCACGATGGCGCTCGAACGCGGCATTCCGGATTATCCGCTCTATACGCATGCAGAGGTGGATGAGCTGTTGCGCAGCATGTACGGCATGGATTTCGGCGAGGAGTTCGCTCCGACGTGGAACAGTCCGTTTCGGGTCTGCTTTCATCAGGCTGGGCATGTGTTGGGCAGCGCCAGCATTGTGGTGAAGGCCCCGGGGCATACTTTGTTTTACACCGGGGATGTTTCGATGACCCATCAAGAGCTGATGACGGCGTTTTCGCCGTTGCCGCCCGGGTTTCAGCCGGACACTTTGGTGATCGAATGCACGCGGTGCGCGAAGGATTTGTCGGGGCGCGCTACGTACGAAGAGGAAGTGATGCAGTTGAGCCGCGAAATTTCTCGCGTGCTCAAGGGGAACGGTTGTGTGCTCATTCCGTCGTTTGCCCTTGGGCGGACCCAGGAACTGCTGAATATCATCGCGCGCCTCCAGGAGAGCGGTCTCGTCCCGGATGTTCCGGTGTATGCATCCGGTCTTGGTCGGGCGATCTACGAAATTTATGCGAGACACGAACATTTTTTTCGTCCGGGGACGACGCTGCGGCCGCTAAGTCAGTTTGCCCGTATTGGCGATGTCTGGGAGCGTGCGGTGACGCGGGACCTATTGCGCAAGCCCTGCATCATCGTGGCGACCTCGGGCATGATGATCGAAAACACGCCGTCGGCGATGATTGCCCAGGAAATGGTGCGCGACAAGCGTCACGGCATTTTCTTCGTCGGCTATTTGGACCCCGACACGCTCGGGCATAAGCTATTGCACGCCAAGCCGGGCGATTCCTTCGCGTTTGAACTGACGGGCAGGCCGGTTAAGATTGAGATTGAGAACGTGAAGCAGTTTGATTTCAGTGCGCATGCTCCCCGGGAAGATTTGTGCCGCCTTGTGGACCAGCTCCATCCCAAGAACATCGTGTTCATCCACGGCGATTCCGAGGCCACCGCATGGATGTGTGCGAACTGTCCGGGAGACGCTCGGCGGTTTGTGCCGGAGCTGGGCGTTCCGATCGCGCTGGAAGCCTAACCATGGCGGGGCGGCGCGGGCTTTTCCGGGACTGGATTGTGTCCGTGGTTTCCATCGGTTTCTGCCGCCTGACCGCCGCGTTCCCCCTCCCTGTCGCTCGGGCCATTGGAAATGCGCTTGGGGCGTTGTCGTACTATGCGGCGCCGCGAGTGCGCCGGATTAGTCTGGCCAATCTCGATTTGGCGTTTGGGGATAGTGTTTCCCCCCGGGAGAAGCGGCGGATCGCCCGGCAAGCGGCGAGCAACATCGGCATTGTCGCCGCGGAGTTTGCGCGAATCCGCCAATTACGCGGCGAATTTCTGCGCCAGCAGGTCGTGCTGAAGGGCCTGGAACGCCTCGACGCGAAGCGCGGCCTTCTTTTGATTGGCGGGCACATCGGGAACTGGGAGTGGATGGGATCGGTCTTGACCGGGCACGGGTTTCCCTTTGTCGGGGTGGTGCGTCCTCTTGATGCTCCTCGCCTGAATGCATTTGTCGACACGACCCGTCGCGCGAATGGAGTCATCACCCTTCCCAAGGAAGGCGCGGGGCGCGAGGTGGTTCGTTTGCTCCAGGAGGGGTGCGTGGTAGGCATTCTGATTGACCAGAGCCCGCGCGAAGCAGGCGTTCCCGTGCGTTTTTTCGGCCATCCCTGTTGGGGCACCATCGCGCCCATGGTGACGGCGGTCCGCGCCGGATCGCCCATTCACGTCGCGTCGATGGTTCGCCAGTCCGATGGCACGTACGTCATGGAGTTCAGTCCTGCCGTCGAAATGGTTCGAACGGATGATCTGCTCGGCGATTTCGAGGTGAATTGCCAGCGTTGTCAGGACGCTGTTGAAGCCGTCGTGCGCCGTCATCCGGAACAGTGGCTGTGGGCGCATCGCCGTTGGAAAGCGCGCCCCCGCCTCGAGGCCGAGTGGGCCGACAGGTGCGCGCGGCGGGGCGCTTCCCGCGCTTCCGATGGGACTTCCGCGTGATTTGACATTGCGGAGGATCGGGAGTAGCATCTCGCCGTGCATCGTATTCCGGAAAAAGGAACGGGAAACTTTTTGCCCATGTGATGGGATATCCAGAGATGTTCCGGCAATAAGGCCGCCCAAGTACGCCCCACCCTAACAAACAAATAGCCACTATACTATCATGACAGACCAAGAAGCGTCTTCATCGTTATCCATCCGCCGTCCATTGCCGGAACTTATCGAGAAGGACCTTGTCGCGCGCGGCATCCGCGGGGACCAAGTCCTTGTCGCCACCGACACCGATCTCGACATTGCCGGCGAGTACTCCGAATCCTGGGTCGTGGTGACGGCCACGCATATCCTTGTATACATGCTCGACGAGGAAGAGGACCAGGCGTTTTTGCTGAAAGAGGAAGCCTTGGAGGGGGTCGACAGCGCGCGAACGGACACGCGCGTTGGGTCGGGTTTCATCGAGATCAAGACGAATGGCATGTATGAGGAGTTCATTCGTTTTTCCAACAAGTATGCCGAGAAATTCGCGAAGGTGGCGGCGACGATCAAATCCCTAGCCGAGGGGAAGCAGTTGCCTGTCCTGGCCAAGGATGAGCCGCTGGACGAGGATGCCTCCCTGAAGAGCAGTTTGGACTCTCCCCATGCGAAGGTGCGCCGGGGCACGGTGTTTTTCCGCTTTCTGCTGCGCACGAAGCAGTATTGGCCGACGATCCTGGCGGGCATGGTCTTGGTCGTCCTCACCATTTTTTCGATGTTGGTGCCGCAGCAATTGGTCAAGGTGCTGGTCGACAATGTTCTCAACGAGAGCCAAATCACGCCGGTGTGGTTCGCCCTCATTTCGCAGGCGGTGGGGATTCAGGACAATAGCCCGGAAGCGCGGACTCATTGGCTGTGGCTGCTTATCGCGTTGTTGGCGGTCACTGCCTTGTTGGGGGCCGGCGTCAGCATTTTGCGTGAACTCATCGCGTCGCGCATCAACAATCGAATGGGGTATGACCTGCGCCGCGACGTGTTTCAGAAGCTTCAGGACATGGCGGTCCGCTACCATGACATTCACCCCGTTGGGCAGCTCATGACCCGCTGTTCGCAGGATATCGAGGCGCTGCAGGGGTTCATCAACCAGCTCACGTCTGGTTTCGGGTTCCAGATGCTTTTACTGCTGGGGACCGTGGTGTTCATGTTTGGCACTAGCTGGCAACTGGCGCTCTGGGCGTGTCTGCCCGCTCCCTTTGTCATGGCGTTCACGGTCTGGTTCTACAGGCATATCGTGCCGCTCTGGCGCAAATACTGGACTACGCGTTCCGATCTCAATAACAACCTGCACGCGGCCTTGTCCGGCGTC
>JAKJDA010000085.1 GCA_022706165.1 Candidatus Hydrogenedentota bacterium
ACGAAGCGCTCCGCGTCGCGCGCGTTTCGAAAGAGACGGGCGTCCTCTGCACGACCGCATTCAAAAAACGCTATGCCACGGCTTACAGCCGCGCGAAGGAATGGCTGGCAACGTTCGATCCGAAGGATTTGTATTCCATATCCATCGATTACGCGTCCGCGCAATACCCGAATGCCGACGAGGCCTCGTCGTTTTTGCTCGATTTTGCAATACATGCCATCGATCTGATCGGGCATCTTTTTGGCGACGTCGCGGAAGTCTTTTGCTTCAACAAAGGCATGGACGCGTACGCCGTCAGCTTGCGCTTCGCCAACGGCGCGACGGGATCGATGAACTTGACCGACGGACGATCTTTTGGCGTGCCGACCGAAGAGGTCGAGATCACCGTGCGCGGCGGCAACTTCATGACGATCCACAATTCGTCCGCGTGGCGCATCACGGAAAATGGCGCGCCTGCCGAATGGCGAGAGCCGCCGACCTTTGTCAGCGGCGGCGACAGCGGCAACGACACGGGCCACCTCGCGGAGATCGTCGATTTTCTCGCCGCCATCCGTGAAGGGCGCAGCACCCGATCGAACATCTACGAGAGCTACAAATCCATGCTGCTCTACGAGGCGATCAAGACTTCCGCCGCACAAGGCGCGGCGATACGCATCGCATACGAGGCCGTCTGACGCTTTGGCTGGCGCCCGATTTTCGGAGGGGGAAGCCTCCAGGGACGGAAAGGGCGCGCATTGGCAGAACCACAAACGCTTCACGGTTGAAGCACTATGCCTGGACGCGAGACGCCGCCTCTTCGTTCACTCCTTACGCCGCGGATCGACCGAAAACGCCACGCCCGCCGGAGGCGCTTGACTAAAGGGGCCTGCTTCGAATAGGCCGGATCGCCGCGCGCGCCCAAAGAAATCGGCCGTCAGCACGTCTTTGGCCGGAGCGGCGCCGGGCAAGATTTCGGGGAGATCGGGAAACGTGGCCGGCAGCGCGACGCTCGAGGTCATCGTAAGCAGGAGCTTTTCGCGATCGAACTCCACGGCGATCTCGGCCGTCTTGGAATGCGTATCTTGCCCCTTGGCCTGCCATGCGGCGAGGTCCATCTCCTCGGGCTTGACATCGAACTCCCCTTCGCGGAACGGCAAAGACCCTTTTGCGACGTCGATGACGTTGAAGTCGGAGCATGTCGTCGCGTTGGGCCTGAAGACGGCCACGGGGTATCCCGTCAGGACATTGCCGTACGCGCGGTGGTGGTTCTGGAAGGGCGGGTTGAGGCGCATGGGATTGCCGGGGTTGAAGTGAATGGCCGATCCGGAACCATGGACGATCAGGTTCTGCATGACCATGAGTCGCTCGGCGTCGTGTTGATAGACTCCGTTGCTGGCCGAGTTGATGACGATGTTGTTGTCCACCAGGTTGATTTCCTTTGTGATCTCCACAAAGATGGCGCCCAGGTGATCGCCGCCCGTGTTGGCGACCAGGTTTTGCGTAATCCGCGAGTTGAGGATTTCGCCGTCAAGCCAGATGCCGGGGCCGTGAGGCGTGTCCAGCACGGCGTTGCGGCGCACCAACGAGTGCTCCGTCCGGTGAATCTTGATGCCGGCCGACTCATAGTGTTGCATGATGGGCATCGTGGCGCACCGGACGATGAGATTGTCTTCCACGAGCATGTGGACATTGCCCATGTTATGCCATGCCGATATCGACGAGACGCCGCAGTCGTGGATGTAGTTTCGACGCACAACGTGATAGCCCTGCGCCTCGCCGACGCCCAGCGACCACCACTGCCCGCCGAGATCGACGCCCAAGGTGTTGGCGTGGCCGATCTCGCAGTCTTCGATGATCCAGTGATGCCCGCGCATGGCGCTGACCAGGCCGCGTTGCGGCGGCGGAATCGGCACGCCGTTTCCGCTGTGGAACATCTTGAGGCCCTTGATGCGGATATAGTTCAAGTACGGCGTGACAGGGGCAAAGACTTGTTCCCGCGTGGTGATCTCGATCATGCGCCCGGAGGGCTCGGCATCGTTGGGCAGGCGGACATGAACGCGCATGCCGTTGTCCTCCACCCAAAAACGGCCGGGCGCGGCGGCAAGCGCGCCGAACTCGCCCACCTGTTCGAGCGGCGATCCGTCCACAAAGATCTGCCCGCGCCTCCATTCGAACGAGGGATAAAACTTCCAATCGGTCTGATTGGTCTGCGAAGGGAAATTCGGCAAGGCGAAAACATTGGCCCCTTCGAACATGCGCGACGTCAGATCGGCCTCCCACGTCGTCACGGAGCCCAAAGTCATGTACTGCGTCTTGCGCCATGCGGGCGTCCAGACGTCGGATCCCTTCAAGACGACTTCTTCGCCAGGCGCGGCCTCGTAGGAAATCATGGCGTCGGGACCGGCGCCGCCGCGGACCGGCTTCACCCATTCGCGGTAGACGCCCGCGTGGATGACGACGCGATCGCCGGGCTGCAACTCCTGAGCCGCGCGCGCGATGGTCTTCCAGGGACGGCGCTCGGAACCTTTGTTCGCATCGGAGGCATGGCGCGCGTTCTGCGCCACATGAAACGTTCGCTTGAAGGCGAGCGGCTTCTCCCAGGTGTCGAACACCGAGCCGTCGGGCAGCTTGGCCGTCTCAAAGTCGGCCGCGTTGACGCTCCACGCCGCCACAAGGCACCCAAGCGCCGCAAGCCCCCGTCGCGTCCAATCCCCTACGTATCGCATGTCGCCTCCCTCCTTCCGGATTGCGTCCCCGCGCCGCCGAGGTCGCCGCCTCCGCCCAAACCGTGTGTCGATGCAACATCCTTGCGCCGGGAACCCAAACACATAGCGGTCAGATCGCGAGTCGGAAAACGCTGGGCCGCGCAACGTTCCGAAGACTATTGGGATCGCGCCGCCCGCCGTCGCGTCAACCATCCTGCCAGCAAGAGCGCCAGCGCGCACGGAACGGTTTGCAGCGGCATCGAAACGGGGCTTGCCGCGTCGTACGGATCGGTCCCTAGAGATTGTTCCGTGCGATCGGAGCGTCCATCGCCATCGGAATCCAGGTCAAGGTAGTTGGGAACGCCGTCGCCGTCGATGTCTTCCGCGCCTTCAATTATGTCGAGAATGCCGTCGTAGTCGCTATCGGGGTTGGGGGCTCCGGCGAAATACACGCCCGTCTTGAACTTGAACAGGTCGCCTGTGCCGCCGGGGAGATCGATCGTCAAGCGGTATTGGACGCCGCCGAGATGCTCCAGCGGCACGTCTTCGACTTCGCCAGTGAGTCGACTGAGGCGTTGCAGCGCCGTGATGCCGGAGCTGCCGAAATCGAAGGTCATTTGAATGCGCTGGGCCGTTTGGTCGGCGGTCGCCGTCGGCGAACTCAGGCTATTGAGGACCATGAAATGGGGTTCATCGGGATAGCTGGGATGCGAGAACGACGGGTCCAGGGGCTTGAACATTCCAAGAATGACACTGCCGGGGTTGCCGTTGTTTTCTGTGCCGAGGTTTGTGGCGGTGATGGCCGTGATATACGGACATGAACCGACTTGCCATTCCGCGCAGTCTGTTGGCAGTGGAATCTTACTGCCGTTTGGACGTTGGCCCAAGACGAACCGCACATCGGCGCTCAGTAAATGCGTGAGGGCCGGGCCAAGGTTCAGTGCCTGCCTATTCGTCTCCGCCATCAGCGGAAAGAGCGCTGTGGGCGAGGTATCGCCGAGCCCGTCGAACAAGATAGGATTCAAGTCCGTCGCATTGGGTGAGTTATAGAAGAAGGCCGTCAGGTAGGTGAAACCAAAAGCAAGCCCTGAGAACACGTCGAGGCGCAGTTCAGACTCTGACACCGTATGGTTCTGGATCAGCTGATTGCCTCCCCATGTTTGCAGGTATTTGCCATAGGGAATGGGGTGTGCGCCAGTCCCGTCGTTGCCTCGCAAGGCGCGAAGGCGCTCCTTGGCCATCGCCGCGTAGAGGAGTGTTGGACTACCGCCATGCACAAAGAATTCAAGCCCATTGAAACAATACAGGTCAAACATCAGCAGATCCGGCTGTGCCGTCGACATATAATGCTGAAACTGGGCATCCGTCCAGGGTGCGCCATTTTGGTTTGTGAACGACAGCGTATTGGGATACTGTGCCCGCCAAGAGGTGAGGAAATTCGTTGCGGTTTGTAGGTTTGTCGGATCGGTAAGATCTTGCTCGTCCCCGTATTGCAGGCTCACGAGATTGTCGACATAGGGCAATTGATCAGTTGCCAGACCTCCCCACCCTGCTCGGCCCCATGGGATGCCGGGAACCGGCCCAAAAGTCGATGCAGCATCAAAGGTTTCGCCAATAGCGATTGCGGCCGTGAAGTTCGATTGTGCCCAGGTATCGCGATTGAATGACGGCATCTGAGCAGGGAAGAACCAGGCATTAATTTGCAGCCCTCGGTCGAGCAGGATTCTATGGCCGCGCCCGAGTTCTGCCGCGCAGGCGGAATTGGCGCCCGAAATGGTCAGTAAGCAGGCAAAAATAAGCAGTAAACAAAAGGGCTTTGTGCAGACGACGTGTGGTTTTGCGACGACGTGAAACATGTTCCCTCCGGATGGATTGCTATTTCGCAATGCAAGTGGGTGTCATTATGACATGCGCTATGTGAAATGCCCTAAAATCTCTGTAGGACGCCTTCTTAGTCTAGGCGGAGTCGTGGGTTTTGTCAATTGCGAATGTGCAACAATGCTGTAAGATGTCGGCAGTTTGTGTGTTGCGCGATGAGGAAGGAGTCGAGTCATGAGCGTTTTGCCATTCATGCTGTTTGGGGCGCAGTACTATCGGGCGCCGACGCCGTTGCGCGAGGATTGGGCGCGTGATATGCAGCAGTTCAAGGAGCACGGGTTCAACACCTTGAAGTTCTGGGCGCAGTGGCGCTGGAACAACCCGCGGGAAGGGGCGTTTGTCTTCGACGATCTGGACGAGTTGATGGATCTCGCGGCGAAGAGCGGCCTCAAGGTCATCATCAATGTCCTGTTCGATTGCGCGCCGGCGTGGCTGTTTCGGAAGGACTACGATGTGCGCATGCTGACGGCGGATGGGCGTCGGCTGGGTCCGTGGGCGAGCCCTTCGCGGCAGACTGGCGGCGCGCCGGGGCCGTGTTTGAATCATCCCGAAGCGCGCCAGTATCGCCTGGCGTTTCTTGCCGCGACGGTGGCGCGCTATGCGGATCATCCGGCGTTGCTTGTCTGGGATACGTGGAACGAGCCCGAACTCAACGGCAGCGTGATGAGGACGCCGCGCATCGAGGATATGCTCTGCCACTGCGAGCATTGCCGTCGCGCCTTGATACAATGGCTTCTCACGCGGCATGGCTCCCTCGATGCCATCAATCGGCGTTGGGCGCGAAACTACCAACGGATCGACGAACTCGAATTGCCGGTCTGCCCCGGCGCCTACCTGGACTTCGTCGATTTTCGCCAGTTCCAGACGCATGTCATAACCGAAGAACAGCGCCGGCGTTATGAAATCGCCAAGGAACACGACCGCGTCCACCCGGTGATGTGTCACACGGTGCCCATGCCGTTGCTGAACCCGGTGACGTGTTGCGCGGATGAGTGGGCGTTGACCCCCTGGAGCGATTGGGTGGGCAACACGGCCGGGTGCGTTCCCGAATCGGCCGATATCCTTTTTTCTTCCGGCAAGGGCCGCCCGGCTATCTGTTCTGAAATTCATGCCTTGCCGGGCATTGGCCTCATGCGCCCCAAACCGCTCGACATGGCCGAGTGCAAGCGGTATATCTTCACGCCGTTGGCGCACGGCATCAAGGGCTTCGTTTTCTGGCAATACCGGCCCGAACGCCTCGGGGCCGAATCGCCCGCATGGGGATTGACCCGGCCCGATGGGTCCCCCACGCCTTGGCTCGAGCACTTTGCGAAGCTGAATCGCGTGCTGCAGGAGGACGAGAATTTTTACCTGAACGCCCAACCGACCGGCCCAGAAGTCGGCCTTCTGTACGATCCGGCCAACCACGTGCTTGCGTGGTGCGCGCAGGGCAGTTTCGAGATTCACGACGCGGCGGTATTCGGCGCCTATCGCGCGCTGTTCGAGGCGAATTTCCGCGTGCGTTTTGTGCGCCCCGAAGACCTGCCCGGCGAGAACGGATCCTTGAGCAACCTGCGAACGATTGTTTTCCCGTTTCCCTATGCACTCGAACGCGCCACCGCGGAAGGGCTGCGGAAATGGGTTGCAGACGGCGGCGGCTTGATTGGCGAGGCGTTTTTTGCGGATTTTGATCTCGGTTCCGGATTGCATAGCGTGATAACGCCCGGCCACAGCCTGTCGGAGGTCTTCGGCGCGGTCGAGGGGATTGGCATGCCGTATCACGCCGCGATCCACGTCCCCCCGCAGGCCCAAGATGTGGCGCCGGAGAGCCTGGGACCGAAAATGCGCACGACAAAGGACCTGCCGGGGCTTGCAACGGGGCACGCCGCGCACGGATACCTAACGCGCACGCCTCTGGCGCCGTCGACCGCCCAGGCGCTTGCCGCCTTCGACGACGGCGCGCCGGCGATCGCGGTCAACGCATTCGGTGCGGGCAAGGCCGTTCTTTGCGGAACGCTGCTGACGGCGGCGGCTTCGCGCGACGATGCCGCCCGGCGGCTGTTGCAGGCGCTTGTCGTCTCGCTGGACGATCGTTCCAGGCCGGCGTTTCATGGAGACGGGACGGTGCGAATTGACTTGTTGCAGCGTGGAGACGAAATCGCGCTGGCGATCCACAACCTTCGCGATGTTCCTGCGCGCGGTCGCGTGACGGTTCCGGGGATGTCTGCGACGGCGCCGTTGTGCGAAGTGGAGTCGGGGCGATCGCTAGCGCCATCCTCCGAGAGCGAGGGCTGGGAACTCGCACTCGATGGACACGCCGTGGAGATGTTTCGCCTTACGTAGCAGCCCGTTGCAAAAGTCACCGCGGCCTGTGCGAGGCCGCGTGGGCGCAGACTTTCCAGGATGCGGACAACCTCTTCGGATACCGCATCTTGAGCGCAAGGGCTGCCGGTTGAACCCTTACACAAGGAAGCGATAGGATCGCGCCATCTTCGTCGCTTGTTTTGCCGGCGCGGGGCTGTTTTCCGAAAATCGAACTTCACGAGGAGATACGCTGTGTCCACTGCAACAAAACTCACGGGAGCCCTCCAGGCTTATCTCGCGAAGACCTCTCCGGATCAACTGTCCGCGGAAGCCTTGGGGTATCTGGCGAATTTGACGGCGGTCGCGAACGTGGCTCCGGCTGCGGCGCGGGCTATCGTCCACGAACTGGCCGACCAGCGCAGCCATCTCAAACTCATCGCCAGCGAAAACTACTGCTCGATCGCAACGCAGTTGGCGATGGGCAATCTGCTCACGGACAAATACGCGGAAGGTTTTCCCGGCCATCGTTTCTATGAAGGCTGCACGAACGTCGACGACATCGAATCCTACGCGTGCGACCAGCTCCGCAAGCTGTTCGGCTGCGACCACGCCTACGTCCAACCACACAGCGGCGCCGACGCGAACCTCATCGCGTATTGGGCCGTCTTGCAGACGCGCGTCGAGAACCCAGCGCTTGAGGCCAAGGGCATTAAAGACGTCAAGACGATGTCCGACGCGGATTGGACCGAGTTGCGTCACCTTTTGGGTAACCAAAAACTGCTGGGCATGGATCTGTACTCCGGCGGGCACCTCACACACGGCTATCGCCTCAATGTGTCCGCGAAGATGTTTGATGCCTACACCTACGGCGTAAGCCAAAAGACCGGCCTGCTCGATTACGACGAACTCGAAGCGCGCGTGCAGGAGGTCAAGCCGCTCATTTTTCTTGCGGGCTACAGCGCCTATCCGCGCAAGATCAATTTCAAGAAGATGCGCGAAATCGCCGATCGCGCGGGCGCGGTGTTCATGGTGGACATGGCGCATTTCGCGGGACTGGTCGCGGGCGGGGTTTTCGAGGATGACTACAATCCCGTGCGCCACGCGCATGTCGTGACGTCAACCACGCACAAGACCCTGCGCGGACCGCGCGGCGGCATCGTGCTGTGCACGCAGGAGTTCGCCGACGCCGTCGACAAGGGTTGCCCGCTCGTGATGGGCGGTCCGCTGGGGCACGTCATCGCGTCAAAAGCCGTTGCGTTCACCGAGGCCAACACGCCCGCGTTCAAGGCCTACGCACAGAACATCGTGAAGAATTGCCAGGCGCTCGCGCAGAACTGCATCGACGAAGGCCTGACCATCGTCAGCGGCGGCACCGACAATCACCTCGCGCTGATCGACGTCACGCCGTTCGGCTTGACGGGCATGCAGGCCGCCGCCGCGGTGCATTCCTGCGGCGTCACCCTCAACAAGAACACGCTGCCCTTCGACATCAACGGCCCGTGGTATTCGAGCGGCCTGCGCATCGGCACTGCCGCCGCCACGTCGCTCGGCATGGGCCTGCCGGAGATGAAGGAGATCGCGGGCGTCCTCAAACTCGTCATCTCGAACACGAAACCGGCGATCATCGAGTCCGGCGCGAACCAAGGCAAGCCCAGCAAGGCCAAATTCGCGCTTGACGCCGCCGTGCGCGCCGAAGCCCAAGCCCGCGTGAAAGCGCTGCTGGATCGTTTCCCTGTTTATCCAGAGCTCGATCTGGCCTTGTTGCAGCAGTATTTTGGATAGATTCGCCGCGATTCCGCGTGCGTTGCCGCGAGAAATGCGGGCTATGGCGTTCTCAAAAATGGCGCAGGCATGTTGTGTGCATAAATTCTGAAAACGCTTTGCGGAAAGCGCCGGCCATAGTGCGGCTCTGGAGGCTGTCTGAAAGCGCATGCGCCGGGCCGCGCGGCCGGTCACAGCATGTTGTGCGATTCGAGGAGCGCGGTATCGGCCAGTATGGCGGCGGTAGGACCGTCGGCGGCGACGCGGCCTTGGGATAGCAGGATGGTGCGGGGGCATAGGGCGTTGACCAGCGGCAGGTCGTGGGTGGCGACGATCATCGTGGCGGAGAGCTGCCGCAGAAGGGCGATCGCGTCTTTGCGTCCGCGCGGATCGAGGTTGGAGGTCGGTTCGTCGAGAACGACGATGGCCGGGCGCATGGCCAGCACCGTTGCGATCGCCGCGCGCCGTTTCTGCCCCTGACTGAGGTGGAACGCGCACTTGTTTTCAGCGCCGTCGAGGCCTACCGACGTCAAACATGCGCGCACGCGCGCCGCGACTTCGTTTTCGTCCAATCCCATGTTGCGCGGCCCGAATGCGATGTCGTCGAACACGGTGGGACAGAAGAGTTGATCGTCAGGGTTTTGAAAGACGAGTCCGACGCGACGGCGGATGTCGCGCCGCGAAGCGCGTTCGAGCCGGATTCCTTCCACCGTGATGGTTCCGGAAGTGGGCAGAATCAAGCCGTTGAGATGCAGCAGCAGCGTCGATTTTCCGGCTCCATTGGCGCCGATGATCGCGACGCGTTCGCCATGGGCCAGTTCAAAAGCGATGCCGTGCAGCGCCGCGGCCCCGTCCGGATAGGCGTAGGATACGCGATCGATGGCAATCGCCGGTCCGTGGGTCATGCCAACCCCCAGCGCACTGCCACGGCAAGACATGCCATGGCG
>JAKJDA010000086.1 GCA_022706165.1 Candidatus Hydrogenedentota bacterium
TCCGATTGCGATGCCCAGGGCAGCCACAAACCAGATCGTTGCGGCGGTCGTCAGCCCCCGGCGCGTGCCGCCCACCGTCATGATTGTGCCTGCCCCGAGAAATCCTATGCCGGTGATGATGCCCGCCGCGATACGGCCCGCATCAAGCCACACCGGCGAACCGGAACGAGCGTGCTGGGCCGCCAACACTTCCCCCACGATCATCGTAAGCGTGGCGCCAAGACAGACCAGCACATGTGTGCGCAGCCCCGCCGATCGTCCCTTGTGCTCGCGTTCCAAACCCACGAGCCCGGACAATATCAACGCTGTCAGGAACTTTAACGTCGCTTCCTGCAGAAAAGGCATCCATTCCATTTGCACGGGCCTGTTGACCTCTCGCGTTGGCGACGGGACGCCGCCGAAGTCTTCGTTCCGGAGGGCGCCGTCAATGCTTCCTTTGGCCGTTATCGGCGGATAGGCGAAGACTGTACTCCCCAATTCTCGAAAAAGCAAACTGTTAGGATTGTGTTAGGATGCGACCGCTAGATGCAGGAGGAAGCGCCTCGGGCCGAACGCGCGGTTGACGCTTCCCCGTCCCACCTGAGATACTATGCTTTTGCGGCCAAGCCCTCTTGTCGCTCCAAAAGGATGACGACAACTTCTTGAGTCGCCCCGCGCGCCGGGAGTATGCGTCGGCCGTACAGGAGAGAAATATCATGACCGCGCCGTTTCGCGAGACGGAAGTCTTTGCCAAGCGCAGCATTGAGGATATCAGCCGCGGACCGTTTCCCCATAGCCGTAAGGTCTATGTGGTGGGGGCGGACCCGTCGATCCGCGTGCCCATGCGGCAGATTGACCAGGCCCCCTCGCTTGCCGCGGAGGGCATTGAAACCTCTAACCCAACCATTATGTTGTACGATCCCTCCGGTCCGTACACCGACCCGGACGCTCCTATCGACTTGCGAGCGGGTTTGCCGCCATTGAGGCTGGAATGGATTCTGGCCCGGGGCGGCGTTGAGGAATTGGACAACATCACGTCGGAATTCGCTCAGCGTCGTGCGACGGACGCGTCCCTCAACGCCATCCGATTCCAGCGCCTGCGCCGGCCATTGCGCGCCAAAGCCGGGTCGCGCGTCACGCAGATGCATTTTGCGCGGCGCGGCGAAATCACGCCGGAAATGGAGTTTATCGCCATTCGCGAAAACCAGCGCGCAGAGGAAGTAATCGAAGAACTCCATCTCCAACATCCCGGCCAGAATTGGGGCGCAAGCATCCCCAAGATCATCACGCCCGAGTTTGTTCGCGATGAAGTCGCCCGCGGGCGAGCCATCATTCCCGGCAATATCAACCACCCCGAGATCGAACCGATGATCATCGGGCGCAACTTCCTCGTAAAGATCAATGCCAACATCGGCAATTCGGCCGTTGCAGGTTCCATCGAAGAAGAAGTCGAGAAGATGGTGTGGGCTATTCGCTGGGGCGCGGACACGGTCATGGACCTGTCTACCGGCCCGCACATTCACGAGACGCGCGAGTGGATCATCCGCAACGCGCCCGTGCCCATCGGCACCGTCCCCATTTACCAGGCCCTCGAAAAAGTCGACGGCAAGGCCGAGGATCTGACGTGGGACATCTTCCGCGACACGCTCATCGAGCAGGCCGAGCAAGGCGTCGATTACATGACCATCCACGCGGGCGTGCTGTTGCGGTACGTGCCGATGACCGCGCGGCGTTTGGCGGGCATCGTCAGCCGGGGCGGGGCGATCATGGCGAAGTGGTGCCTGGCGCATCACCAGGAAAATTTCCTCTACACGCACTGGGACGAGATTTGCGCGATCATGGCGGCCTACGATATCGGCTTCAGCATTGGCGACGGGTTGCGGCCAGGGTGCATCGCCGACGCGAATGACGAGGCGCAGTTCGCCGAGCTCAAAACCCAGGGTGAACTGACGCACCGGGCATGGGCGTTCGATGTGCAGGTCATGAACGAAGGCCCGGGCCACGTGCCGCTGCACATGATCAAGGAGAGCGTCGACAAGCAAATGGAGTGGTGTGGCGAAGCGCCGTTTTACACCCTCGGGCCGCTGGTCACCGATATCTCGCCCGGTTACGACCACCTCACGTCGGCCATTGGCGCGGCGATGATTGGCTGGTACGGCACGGCGATGCTCTGTTACGTCACGCCGAAGGAACACCTCGGTCTGCCGACCAAGGAAGACGTACGTGAAGGCGTCATCGCCTACAAAATCGCCGCGCATGCCGCCGATCTCGCGAAGGGACATCCCGGTGCGCAAGTCCGCGACAACGCCCTGAGCAAAGCGCGCTATGAGTTCCGCTGGCAAGACCAGTTTGCGCTAAGCCTCGACCCCGAAAAGGCGGAGTCGTTCCACGACCTCACGCTGCCGGAACCGGGCGCCAAGCGCGAACATTTCTGTTCGATGTGTGGCCCGCGGTTTTGCGCAATGGCGCTCACGCACGATGTGCGCGAGACGGCCCGTGCCCAAGCTGCGCAAGCAGGAATGCAAGAACGCGCGGAAGCGTTCCGACGAAATGGCTGTTGCCTATACGCAAAGGAAGATAATACGCAGCGGCAGGGAAATATCGAAAAGGACTCCAGCGCATCGCACGGGTAATCGTGCAACAAAGCAAACGCAGGGACACAATGCCTCACGAGGCAGGACGCATGCCTCTTCTGTGGGTCTCGTTTGTGTTTTCGAGGTGAATCTTGCCAGGATCGCACATGATTTCCTCCTCCAAGGACCCATGGCGCGTATCGCTGCATGGCGGACACAGCAACGCCTACTGCGATCACGCCTCCAGCACATTGGAGGAAATGATCGAAGCCGCTATTGCTGCCGGCTACCACACGTTTGGCGTCACCGAACACGCCCCGCGACTCGATGCACGTTTTTTGTACCCCGAAGAAATTGCGCTGGGTTGGGACGTTGCGCGCATCGCGGCGAATTTCGAACGATACGCCGTTGATGTGCATGCCATCGCCGATCGTTTCGAAAATCGCATCACGATCTTGCGCGGTTTCGAGACGGAATCTGCGCCGGCGGCGAGGTATCTTGACATCATGCGCGACTATCGGACCCGGTATCCCTTCGACTACATGGTGGGGTCTATCCATTATGTGGACGATTTTCACATCGACGGCAGGATGGAGGGTTTTGAGCGCGCTGTCGTACATTTTGGTTCGTTCGAGGCGCTTGCAACGCGCTATTACCGCGTCGTCGCCGAGATGGTGGACGCGCTGCAGCCTCAGGTGGTGGGACACCTGGACCTCATCCGAAAAAACGCTCCAGCAGGCGCAGTGTTGGACAGTCCGGCCATCCGGGAGGCTGTCGGAGCAGCGCTCGAATCCATCCGGCGTCATGACGCTATCTTGGATATTAATACCGCAGGCTATCGCAAGGGGCTTGGATCGCCATATCCGCAGCCGTGGATTATTCGCGAAGCCCACGCGATGGGCATAGGACTTTGTTTTGGCGACGACAGCCATGCCGTGCACGATGTGGGCGCAGGCTTGGAATCGGCGCGTCTCTATCTGCTCGACAACGGAGTTTCGACCATTTCCGTCTTTAGGCGCGCCGGCGGCGGCATTGTTCGATACACTGCGCCCCTTACCTGATGGGATGCGCGCCCAGGCGGGATCATCCTCTAGAAACCGGATCCGTCATCCCGCTTTTCTCGCGTGAGCAGCAACGCGCCGACTCACTCTTTGCATACAAATTCAGTCTGTTTTTGGAGTCCATTGCCGTGACCCGCACAAACCCCGCATGACGTTGTACAAGAGCGAATGGGGTAGGACGCTAGGAAATAGCTGGCCGATACTCAGGGTTTGACGAGTATCACTTCGTCCTTGACGTTCCCTTGGGCATCGTATGCGCGATAGGTAAGGCGATTCGGGTTTGTGGCGATGTCGATCACTTGATACGTCGGAGTGTTTTCAAAACCGATCTCGGCATAATCGTGAGGTTCTTGCTTGTAAAATTTGGTTCCGGATACGGCCACGACATAGTAAACGCCGCCTTCGTCCGCCGTTGCGCGTTTATCGTTGCGCATGGGATAGGTGCGTAGATAAGCGTGATCGTGTCCCTGCAGGGCCATGTCGAGATGGTATTGGTCGAAAATCGGTCTCCAACGGTCGCGCACATCCTCGTTGTCGCGGTTGTCTTTCGACGAATAGACAGGGTGGTGGAACAGGGCAAACTTCCAGGTGGCCTTTGTTTGGGCCAGTTGCTGTTCGAGCCATGGCGTTTGGTCGCGCACCTCTTGGTTGGAATCCAGCACGACAAACAACGCGTTGCCGTAGGTGAAGCTATAGGCATGTCCCTCCGGCAGGGCCTTGGGGCCGTTGTGGGGCGCAGGAAAGAAGTGGAGGAACATGCTGGGGTCCCATCGCGAACTGTAGTCATGGTTTCCCAGCGCCGCCATTGCGGGGCGGCGATCGAAGACGCCCTGTGACGCCTGAAAATACTCGTCCCAAAGATTCCGGAACGTTCCATTGTCAACGATGTCGCCTGCAAGAAGATAGAACGCCGCCTGGGGACGCCGCTCGTGAGCCGAACGAAGCAACGCGCCCCAGTTTTTCATGTCGACCTGCGGGTCTCCCAAAAAAAGGAACGAAAAATCTTCGGCGGATTCGGGGCCCGTCGCAAATTCGTTCCAGGAACTCCATAGGTCTCGCTGTTTACTTCCCACGCGGTACTGGTAGGAAGTCCCCGGAGTCAACCCGCGCAAGACGGCCGTGTACCGGTGATTCACCGGATCATTTCGCAGAAGCCGGTCCCTCATCACGGAACGTTCCGCTTCCACCTCGGTGACGGAGGCATCGCCGGGGAGCGTCGCGCGAACCTGAACCCAACCATCCAATACCGACGGCGCCGTTCGCCATTGAACGGTCTGCGTCGTCTGCGGATCGTCGCTCCAGGACAAAGCGATCTGATCGGGCGATGCCGACGCGACGCTTTGCGTCGCGCGAACCTGAACGGACGCGATAATCGCCCCTTTGAATTCGTCGATGATCCGCACGACCGCAAACACGGAAATCAAAGCGATCAATGTATAAAGCGTCCGGCGTTTTGCCGTCATTTGAACACCTCCTGTTGGTCGCACTATATGCAATAACGTCGTGCGAGATGCGGTGCGAGACGGACGTCCCATCGTGCACGGGGAGAGTATACACAATGGAGCAGGGTCACCGGGATGGTTCAACCCCTCTGGCGCGGAGGAGACGAACGACGTCGCTGATGAGCTTTGCCACGGGGATGCCCGCCGCCTCAAGCCGCGCTGTTTTGGCGGCGGCAGTGTCGTCTTCGCCGCCGACGATGGCCCCTGCATGCCCCATGCGTCGGCCTGGCGGCGCGGTGAGGCCCGCCATGAACCCCACCACGGGTTTGGTCATGTGGGCCTGGACATATGCCGCGGCGACGACCTCGTCGTTGCCGCCGATCTCGCCCACCATGACGACGGCGTCGGTGTCGGGATCGGCCTGAAACAACGGCAGAAGGTCGAGGAACGAACTGCCGATGATCGGATCGCCGCCAATCCCGATGCAGGTCGATTGCCCGTAGCCCGCGTCGGTGAGTTCCTTCACGATCTCATAGGTCAACGTGCCGCTGCGGCTGATGACGCCAACTCGCCCCGGGGCATGAATAAAACCGGGCATGATTCCGACCTTGCACGCGCCAGGCGTGATAAGGCCGGGGCAGTTCGGTCCGAGAAGCCGCACGCCGTGCGTGACAAGTTCCTCGTAGGCGTCGAGCGCGTCGAGCGTGGGGATACCCTCGGTGATTGCGACAAGCAGCCGGATGCCGGATGGCGCGGCGTCGAGCATCGCATTCTTCGCGAACGGCGCCGGCACGTACATGACGCTGACATCGGCGCCGGTCGCCACGACGGCCTCGCGCATCGTATTAAAAACGGGCGCGCCACACACGGTCTGGCCGCCCTTGCCCGGCGTCACGCCGCCGACGATCCGCGTGCCGTAGTCGATCATCTGCTGCGTGTGGAAAGAACCGTCGCGTCCGGTGATGCCTTGCACAAGAACCCTGGCGTTGGCGTCGATCAATATGCTCATGCCGCGCCTCCCAGCTTTGTCGCGAGTGTCGCGCCTTCCTCGAGCGTTTTTGCGAAAGAGAGTCGAGTCCCCTCGAGAAGTCTGCGCCCTTCCTCCTGGTTCGTGCCGACCAGACGAATCACGATCGGCACGGACGCCGGGAAATTTTCCAGCGAGGAAAGAATGCCGCGCGCGATGTCGTCGCAACGGGTGATGCCGCCGAAGATGTTGATGAGAATGACCTTGACGTTGGGATCGCGGAGGATCATGCGAAATGCAGCCACCACTTTATGGGGGTTCGAACTGCCGCCCACGTCAAGGAAATTGGCCGGATCTCCGCCCACGTGCTTGATGGTGTCCATCGTCGCCATGGCGAGACCTGCGCCATTCACCATGCATGCGATTGAACCCGTCAAGCGGATAAAACTCAGACCTTCCCCCTTGGCCTCCAGTTCGTCACCGTCCTCCGATTCCATGTCCCGCAGGGAAAGCGACTCGGGATGCCGGAACAATGCGTTGTCATCGAACGCGACCTTGGCGTCAAGCGCCACAACCCTGCCGTCGGCATCTGCAATGAGCGGATTGATCTCGACCAGAGAACAATCCTTCTCGACAAAAAGCGAGCCCATTTTCGCGACGATGGCAGCAGCCTGTGCCGCGTGCGCAGGATCGGCAAAAAGGCAGGAGGCAAACGAAAGGCAATCCTCCGGCGTCAAGGCTGCAAGACGGCGGACAGGGATTTCCAGACGCGCAATCTTTTCGGGCGTTTGCTTTGCGGTGACTTCGATCTCGACGCCGCCTTCGTTACAGCCGATGAAAACCGCCTTGCGCGCGCTCCGGTCGACGAGAACGCTGAGATACGCTTCCTGGGCAATGCTCGATGCGGGCGTGACGATCAAAGTTCGAACCGGAAATCCGTTGATGACAAGGCCGAAAATGCGTGCGGCCTCAGTCTCCATCTGTTCGGCGTTCCGAACGATCGCGACGCCGCCGGCCTTGCCGCGTCCGCCGGAATGCACCTGCGCTTTGAGCGCCACGGGATATCCAAAAGTTTCCGCAGCGCGAACCGCCTCTGCCGGCGCGTGCGCCACCGCATGAGGCGGCACGGGAATCCCGTATTCACGGAAAAGGTCCCTTGCCTGAAACTCGTGGATTTTCATGCCGCGCCCCTTGTTCTTCTCGGCTGTCGCGACGCAGCGCTTCATGGAGACCAAGCGCCGCGCTTTGTCACAGCACTATACCGCGCTTTCTTCGACACGTCAACCCGTTCCATGCGTCGATTATTCCCAAGGCTTTCCGCTTTTGGTCGCTTTTCTGTATTGGCACGGCGCAATCGTGTATTGTAGAGGACAGGCGGGTTGGATGCCCCGCAGGGATACGAGGCGCACGATGATCGAGTTTTCGGGTGCGAAACACGGAAGAACCCGCATCTATCTTCTGTCCACTGCGATGTGCGCGCTGGTGCTGGCGGGCGGGATGTTTTGGACGGAGGTCTTTGTCCGCGCCAAAACCGCTCAACTCAGCGCTTCGCTGTTGTTGCGAGCGCGCACCGCTGCGGCGTCCTTTTCCCCCCAGCGCGTCGCCTTGCTGCAGGGCCAGGCCGCCGATGCGCACACGCAGGCGTTTCAGGAAGTGAAGCAGCAACTCGAACGCATGCGATGGGAAAACCGCGGGGATGTTCGCTTCCTCTATCTCACCGGCGTGCGGGAAGAGAAAATTCTTTTTTGGGCCGATGCCGAACCTCCGGATTCGAAAGACTATTCTCCCCCAGGGTCGGAGTATCGCGACTCTCCCCCTGATCTACGCACGTTTTTTACCGAGCCCGATCAAGAGGGTTTCGTCGTGCATCCGTACACGGACGCCTGGGGAACCTGGGTATCGGCTTTTGCGCCGATCGTCGATCCCTCTTCCGGGCAACCGATCGCAGTGTTGGGCATGGACGTGGATGCGCGAGCGTGGGGCCGCGCCGTTGCCATGGAGCGCATCGCCCCGTTGGCCATCACGTTTTCCGTGTTGTTGTTTTGGCTCGCGCTTCTTGTTTTCTTTGCCTACCGCCAGCGATCCCTCGATCGAATCGCCGAATCGGAGAAACTGTATCGAACGCTTTTCGACAATATGTTGGACGCATTCGTTTATTGCAGGGTGATTGACGACGAGAAGGGCCAGCCTGTCGATTTCGAATTCGTGGACGTCAACGCGGCGTACGCGCGGCATACGGGCTTGCGCGCGGAAGACACCATCGGAAAACGAGCGAGCGCCACGTTCCCCGCCTGGGAAGAGGGAAAAAAACATTGGATCACTGCGTATGCGCAGGTGCTTGCGACGGGGAAGGGCCATACGTTCGAACTGTATTCCGACTCGCTTCGCCGGTGGCTTTCCGTCGGCGTTTATATTCCCAAGCCCGGCTATTTCGCGGCAACGTTCGAGGATGTATCGGAGGCAAAACAGATCTTTTGCGCCTTGCAAAACAGTGAAGCGCGCGCCAACGCCATCCTCGACACCGCCGTGGACGGCATCATCGTGACCGACGAGGAAGGCGTGGTGCAATCGTTCAACGCAGCGGCGCAACGCATGTTCGGGTGCGCCGAGGAGGAGATCCTCGGACAAAGCATCGGCCTTCTGATGCCCGAGTCATTCCGTTCCAAGCACGACGAGCGATTGCGGCGGCTGGCAGAGGCCCCGCATTCTCTTCTGCTCTTGAAGGGGCGCGAAGTGACGGGGCTGCGCAAGGACGGCTCTTGCTTTCCCATCGAGCTCTCGGTAGGCGAGTTTCATCTGAACGCGACCCGCGCGTTTGCGGGCATCGTGCGGGACATTACCGAGCGCAAGCGAAACGAATGCGCATTGGTGCAGCAAACCCGTCTGCTTCAGGGCGTGGCGGAAGTCGCGAATCGCCTATTAATGGCGGAAAACTACGCCGAGGCGCTGGCCCAAGGTTTGGCGACGCTCACGCGCGCCGCGGACGTGGACCGCGTGCGCATTTTCGAGCGCCACACCCTTCCCGAGACAGGCCAGGACGTGATGACGCAGCGGTTTTGCCATGCGTCGTCCGATTCTCCTGCCATTCCTCCGGACGCGGATGTGCGAACCATTCCCTTCGCTCGGATATTTCCCCGATGGCGCAGGGAAATATTGCATGGCCGGGTCATCAAGGGAACGGTTGCCTCGCTTCCTTATCTAGAACGCCGCGCATTGGAGCGTCTCGGCATTCGCGCCTTTCTCGGCGTGCCGATTTTCGTTCGGGGACTGTTCTGGGGAATCATCGGATTCGATGAGTGCCGCCGCGAACGAGAATGGTCGGACGCGGAAGTGGCCAGCCTTTCGCTGTGCGCGGAGATCATTGGAGGCGCCGTGACCCGCAACCGCGCCGAGAGGGCGGTTCGCCAGAGCAAGGCTCTCCTGGAGGCGATACATGATGTTCAGGCCCAATTCATCGCCGAAACGGAAGGCCGCGATTTGTTCGTCCGCCTGCTCGAATCGGTGCTGAGTCTGACGCAGAGCTCGTGC
>JAKJDA010000087.1 GCA_022706165.1 Candidatus Hydrogenedentota bacterium
AGTCCCGCCGCGAGATCGTCTTTTGTCGTACAAGGGACGCGGCCAAGGCTGGCAACCGAACGGATGTCCTGCGGCACAAGGCCCGCGTCGCGAAACAAGCGCTGATAGAACGGCGAGTGTGCATGCGCATACAGCACGGCCTGCTCGATCGCGCTATCCACCTCGCGATTCAATGTCCCCGGGTCAGGGGACAGTTCCAACCTAGCCAGGCGCTCCCACATGACATCTCCTCTGACGGCTCGCGTCGACACGGTCCGAACCGCGCGAAAGAGAAGCCGCAGTCCGCATCCCTATCGGACGCCGGACAGACGTCTTGTGCGCCCGGACGCTTCAACCGGCCGATCGAAATAACAACGAACTCTCAGTAATCGGCCCGGCTAATAACTTTATCGCCATTTCGATCCAATTTGAAGAAATTGACCGGCTTTCCCAAGGGAACGGCCTTGCGCCATTCTTCCATCGTCAGTTTGCCGTCGAGGTCCTTATCCCCGGCCATGAGAAGCGCATCGATGCGATTGGCGCGTCTTTGCGCCGCTTTGACAGAAGGTTTTGAGCGGGACGATTTTTTCTTTTCTGACGCCACAGGCTCTTTTGCCGGCGCGTCCGATTCTGAATCGGATACGGCGCTTTTCTGAGCGGTCGCGGATTTTTCGCCCGTCGCCGAGGTCTTGTCCGTTGCACAACCAGCCAACGCCCACACAAACATCGCCGCCATACAGCACGCCCACACGCTCCACGCTTTCATACCTGACCGCCTCCTTTTGTAGATGTCCCCGATCGTTATGCAGCACACGCGCACAAAAAACCAGAATCTGCCCTGCCCGGTTCCGAACCAAAATCCGTTCAGTCCCCAAGCCATCGTCGCATTCCCCAGGAAAACGAACTCCACGCGGTTCCGTCTTCGCTGCCTATCATAGCACAAGGCGCGTTATTATTTTCCATGCTATGTCCTTGGAAAAGCAGGTCTGTCGCATCGAAACGACACGCAATGGATCGCATGCGAATAGGCGGCGAGGGCGTCCTTGCGGGCTTGTGCCGTGTGTCTATGGACAGTGATGCCTGGAGGTCGGATCTATCGGCAAATGCCCGAGGATGTGCCGGATAACCTGGAGTATCCGAGGCGATCATGGTATGCTGCCCTGGATACTTCACAGAGGTTTGTCCCGTGTTCAAAGCGTTTTCGGGCAAGGCATATCCAGCGGGAAGAGGTCTCCTCGCACACAGCGTTTTGAGGAATGTGGGCGAACCAGGCGAGGGAGTTTCCCGGCGTGTTTCGCAGGGGCGAAGGGTCCAGAAAATGGAGAGGAAACCAATGGAGAGGAAACCAAGCATGACAGCAGTTATAGCATTGACGTTGGGCGTCGTGGCTGCCGCAAGCACGGATGCGCCTGCGACTTGGATTGCAGCGAACGAATACTCTCGAGTTGTTCTGCGTTCTCCGGAGGGCGGCGCGGAGATGCAGGCCGCCGTGGAAGACTTCGCCCTGTATTGGCAAAAAACGACAGGGCATGACGCGCGGCCTTCCGCAGGCGATACGCATGCGAGCGGCCGTGAAATTGCCGTCTACATTGGACGCGCGAATGTTCCCGGAGCGCTGGCGCACGCAATGAACCTCGACGGACTGAGCGAAGACGAGTACTGTATCAAGACCGTGACGACGGCGGAAGGAAAGGCTCTTGTCATCGCGGGGGGGAGCGATCGCGGAACGTCGTACGGCGTATTCGATTTCCTTGAACGCTGTCTGGGGATCCGGTGGCTGACGCCCGACTATACCTACATTCCCGCCGCGCCGGCGTCGATTCCCGATACGGCGGTGCGGTACAAGCCGATCTTCGAATACCGGGACACGACCTATTTGACCGCGGCGAACCTCAAGGGCATTGACGCTTTTCGCCGCTTCCACCGGATTTATCCGGGACCGGGTTTTAGTTGCCATACCTCCTACGCGCTCGTGCCCCCCGATGAGCATTTTCAGACGCATCCGGAGTATTACTCGTTGCGAGGCGGAAAGCGAGTGGCGCCTGTCGGAGTGAATATGCATTCTCTCGTGGAGCAGGCCAAACATCCCGACAAGCTGGGGCAGCTCTGCTACAGCAATCCGGCAGTGGCGGAGACTGTCTTCGAGCAGTTCAAGAGGCAGATAGACCGCAACCCTGCCGAGAAGACGCTTCATCTCTCGCAGCAAGATTGGATCAACAATTGCGAATGCGGCGCCTGTCAGGCGATCGATGAACGCGAGGGCACGCCCATGGGATCGGTGCTTACGTGCATCAATCGCATCGCGGACATGTTGCAGGCGCAACGCCCAGGGTACAGCGTGGAGACGCTTGCGTACTGGTATACGCGCAAGCCGCCCAAGAAGATGGTTCCGCGCGATAACGTCGTCATCAAGTTGTGCAGCATCGAGTGCGACTTCTTCCGTCCGTTGGACGATCCGGATGCGGAACTGAACCGGGACTTCGTAAGCGACATCATGAAATGGTCGGCGATCGCCAAACGCCTTCATATCTGGGATTACACCCCCAACTACGCCCATTTCAGCATGCCGCACCCCAATTTCCATGTGCTGTTTCCCAATGCGCGTTTTTTTGCCGAACACAAGGTCAAGGGATTGTTCGAACAAGGAGCCGAAATTTACGGCGGCGAGTTCTGCTATTTGCGCACCTATATGGTCATGAAATGCATGTGGAATCCGTATCTCGATGGAGACGCGGTGCGCGATGAGTTCATCGACTTGTATTACGGCAAGGCCGCGCCCTACATCAAGGAGTACATCGAACTGGCGGCCTCGACCGTGCGCGATTCCGGCCTGCCAATGACCTGCTTCGACGATGGCAGATGGCTGACCCTTCCGTTTATCGAGGCGGCCGAAGGCCTGTTCCAGAAGGCGCTGGCGGCGGCGGAATCCGACGATATCCGCAAACGCGTCGAACTCGAGCACGTGCATCTGAAGTTTGCCGCGATCGTCTGCGCCCCGTCTGTGACGATCACCGATGGCATGCTCACATCCATTCCCGCCACAACCGCCAGCATCGACGATTATCTCGCTGCGGGCGCGGAGGCGGGCATTCACCCCACGCCTCCCTACGGCACGTTGAAAGAGGCCCTGCCCCCGCGTCTCGTTAGCATGCCTCCCGACAAAACGCTCCAAACGCCGGTTGTCGCGTTGGAAAACAGCCGATACCGCGTATGGGTGGCTCCCGGTTTTCAGGGGACCGTGCTGCGATGGACGGACAAGAAGCATAAGGTCGAGCTGTTGCGCGCCTACAAGACGTTGGGGCGCGATCCCGGATCGTGGCAGGACTGGATGAACGCCGCGGGCGTTCCGGAAGGCCCGGTGGCCGCTGCGTACGACGTGGTGCGCCAGGCCAAGGACAGTCTCACGATCAAGGCTACGTTGCGAAACGGCCTTGTGCTCGAACGGACGATGACGTTATTGCCGGACTCGGACACGCTCGACGTATCCTTGAGCGTGCATAACCCGACGGCCGAGCCGATCGCGCCCATCGTGAAAACGCATCCGGAATTCTTCACCCAGGGATCGAAGATGCCTGAAATATGGGCGTTCGATGGGGCGGAATGGACGCAGTTGAACACATCGCCGGTGGCGCAGCAAAAGGCGTTTGGGGCGCGCCTTGAGCCGGGCTCCTATACGCGTTTGGCGGCCTATCTGCCCAATGCGCGCGTGAGCGTCCTTGCGCGATTCGTTCCTGCCCAACTTGGCGAACTGTTGTATTTCTACAACCTCGCTCCCAATGCGCAGCATGTAAACTTGGAATTGATCATGGCGCCGACGCCGTTGTCCCCGAATGAAACGCGGACCGTCGAGGCGGCCTATTCCGTGGTCAAGGGAAAACCGGCGAGACGGATCGTGAAATGATCGCGCTACGCCGGTGATGAAGATGCGGGAGATTGCGCAAGGAAATTGACGAGGAGATTTGCGATGAAACAGGTGGCGCACGCGTTTCTTGGGCCTGTTTTGGCGTCATATTTCGTTATCTCCGGGATGTCGGCCTTGGGACAGGAGAAGGCGGACGCTCTTTTGGATCCTCGTGAAGCGGAAGAGGGATTTTTCTCGCTGTTTAACGGAAAAAACTTGGACGGCTGGCGTGTGCGCGGTGCGAACAAGGATGCTTTCCGCGTCGAGAATGGCGTGCTGATTGTCACCGGCGCTCCGGACGGCGATTGGCTGTTCACCACCGAAGAGTACGATGACTTCGTATTGCGCCTCGAATTCCGATTGGTGGAGAACAAACCCGGAGCGGAATGCAACTCCGGCGTCGCGATACGCGCTCCCCAAGAAGGCGATCCCGCATACGCAGGGATGGAAATCCAGGTCCTTCGTCCGGACTGGGAAACGCCGTGGCAACGCGCGGGTGCGATCTATCACGTCGTGCCGCCCAAGGTGCAAGCGCAAAAAAAGATCGGCGAATGGAACTCCATGGAAATACGCTGCGAGGGCGTGCGCATCCGGACAATGCTCAACGGCCAGGAGTTGTACGATATCCGGACAACGGACTACGCCGTCAAGGAGGACTGGCGCTTGCCGCTGACGGATCGTCCCCTAAAAGGGCATATCGGCATCCAGGACCATCTCGATCGAGTTGAATTCCGGAACATCCGCATCAAGCCGTTGCCGGCGCCTGTTGAACCTGCGCAGAATGGAGAACCGCAAAGGGGAGATCCATGAATCTTTCCCGTCGTTCTTTCCTTGCCATGAACGCCCTCATGGTTGCTGCGCCGTGGACATCCGGTCGAACGGAAGCGTTTGAAGGCCTCGAGTCGTTGCGGGAACGCCTGGCGCGATTGGGGCCATTGAGACGCATCTACTGGGATTGCGCGGGCGTTGCGCAGGAAGTCTTATTGCGGGACCGGTTCCGTTTCTTGGGCGCTTTGGTCGATTTGGGGGTGCCACGTCGCGTTTCCGTCCTCAGTGGCGGAAATGCGGAAGATGGGGGAAATGCCGTTGCGGGATTTACGGCGTCGCTGGACTACGAAGGCGGGGTGGCGCTTGTGCTGACAGTTTTCCCGGGCCGTTCATGCGAGCGAATGACCTTGCGCGGCGAATGCGGCAGCATGCGCCTGGATAACGACGAAATCCCTTTCCGAAGTCTGGGCGGCAGGACGCACGATCGTCTCGCGTCTTGGCTGGCATCGCGCTTTGCCGCGGAATCGTCGAGCGCCTCAGCCGCAACCGCCATGCTGATGGAGGCGTTGCGCCGGAATGGCGACGTTCGCTTTTGCTGCCCGATCCAGCCCGTTTTTTCCACAGACGCTTTGTATTGAGGCGACAACTCCTTTGCGTTGAACGTTTCACAGTCTTCGGCTACAATCCGCCGAGGTCTCAAACCATGATAGTTACGGAGTTCCGCATGTGCATCGATCGAGAACGCGTTTTCGAATTGCTTGCCCGTTTCGACCGCGCCCGCGTGTTGGTGGTGGGCGACATTTATCTGGATGAGAACGTCTTCGGGACCGTAACGGGCGTGAGCCTCGAGGCCCCGGTCCCCATCTACGAAGTCCAGGAACGCCGCTACAATCCCGGCGCGGCGGGCAATGCCGCCTGCAACGTTGCTGCCTTGGGCGCGAAGACTTACATGGTCGGCTATGTTGGCCATGACGCCAACGCGGACATCGTCCGGCGCGAGTTCGAAGCCCGCAGCGTGGATACATCCGGCCTTGTCGTCCACCCCACGCGCCCGACCAACACCTACGGCAAACTGCGCGCTGGCGCCTTCAACGCGCCTTCACAGGAAATCCTGCGCACCGACACCCCATCGCCCGTCTTTATAGATGGGGAAACCGAAGAGACCGTCATGGCGCATATCCGGCGTCTTGCGCCGCAGGTGGACGCCATCGTCGTCGTGGACCAGGTCGCGTCTGTCGCGACGGAACGCGTGTTGGCCGAAGTTGTGGCCCAGGCGAAAGCGCACAAACTCATCACGGTGGGCGACTCGCGCGGTCGCGCCGGTTCATTTTCCGGTTTTGACGTTGTCGTGCCGAATGATCGCGAGGCGGGCATCGGCGCGGGGATCGACGTCGACAACGAGACCTCGCTGCATGCGGCAGGGAGGGCCCTGTTGAAGGTCTGCTCGAACGCGCTTATCACGCGCGGCCCCAAGGGCATCACGGTCTTTTCAGCCGATGGCGCGATCGCCGACGTTCCCATCGTTCCCTGCTCGGTCGTGGACGTGACCGGCGCCGGCGACACCGTCACGGCGGCCGTCGCGGTTTCCCTGGTTGCGGGGGGAACGCTACAGGAAGCGGCCGTCATTGGCAACGCCGCGGCCGGGATCGTCGTAGGGAAGCCGGGAGTCGTCACGGCGCCCCTTTCCGAACTCAGGCAGGCCTTTACGCAGCAAGGAGGCCCCGCCAAGCTCCGGACGCTCGACGAACTCGAAGGGCTGGTTCGGCAACTCAAGGAATCGGGCAAGCGCGTGGTGTGGACGAACGGCTGTTTCGACCTCATTCATGTCGGGCACATCACCTATCTCATGCGCGCCGCGCGCCTGGGCGATGCGCTCGTGGTCGGCCTCAACAGCGACGCGTCTGTGCGCGAGGTGAAGGGGCCAACCCGCCCCATCATCAACGAAAACGATCGCGCCTTGGTTTTGTCCGCGCTGGAATGTGTCGCCTATGTGACCATTTTCTCCGACCCGACCACCGTGGAAGTCCTCAAGCGCCTTCGTCCCGACGTCTATGCGAAGGGCGGCGACTACACGCTCGACACGATTGTCCAGGAAGAACGGCGGGTGGTGGAAGGTTACGGAGGCGAGATCGCGTTGATCCCCGGCGTCGAAGGGAGATCGACCACGTCCATCATCAAGACCATCACCGGCGGCGCCTGAGCGCGGGAAGGCCTGCGGCAGGCCTATGCCAAAACGCCTTGAAGTATGTTATGATCCCCTTCGTTCGCGGAAGGGAAACGGCGATCACGGGGGACGGGCCCCTTAGCAGAGGTCAACATGAAGGCAACACACTGGACTCGTTGGACGGTTGCACTATCGATGGCAGTTGCATTGAACGCATGCAGCACATGGGGGTGGCGCGCTAAGGATGCCTCATCCGATCGCCCCAAAGCGCAGCAGACTGCTCCGGAAACAGTCGTTTCAGGACCCATGACCATGGAGATGGCCGAGTCCGATTTGCGCAGCTTGGCCGCCAAGGACATTGCGGCGGCGGCCCGCGAAGACCGGAATGCCGTGCACAGACTTCGTCCGTATTATTTCAAAAGGTATTCCGAATACCCTTCTCCAGAGGAAATCGAGGTGGACATCGCGGAGAAGGATTCTCAAACGTCTCCGTATCTCGCGGAGGTCGTCATCCCAAAAGTGCGGTATGCAACCCGCCTGCACCGGAATCGCGACGATGCCGCCGCCGATCAGAACTATTTCCGCAACACGGGGTTGGAGACCATCAGCTACGAGTTTCGCAACGGCCGTTGGCTGCGTTTGGGCAGCCTGTTTCATGCCATAAAGGTGGAAGAAAACGTGAACGGCGAATGGCTGCCCCTCCGTGAGGAAGTCAAGCAGACCCTCTCCGAAAGCCAGCAAGAACAAGGCTGGTTCAGCCGCTCGTGGTACGCCATCACGGGACGGTAATCGGCCTCATCGAGCCATCGCCTGCTCCAGAGAACCTCAACAAGGAGAATAGGTTATGAGCCGCGTATCGATCACGCGCCGCACGTTTCTTTTTGGCGCGACGGCCGCCATGACGGGCTGTGCGGCTCTTGGCGGAAGAAGGACTTCCCGCCGTCGTATTCCGCCGAGTGAACGGATCAACATCGCCTGCATCGGAGTGGGGGGGCAGGGCAGTTCCGACTTGAGTGCGGTTGCTTCGGAAAACATCGTTGCGCTGTGCGACGTCGATGAAGCGCGCGCCGCAGAAAATTTCGCCAAGTATGCCCATGTGAAGCATTACAAGGATTTTCGCGTGATGCTCGAAAAGGAAAAGGGCATTGACGCGGTGACCATCTCCACGCCGGACCACATGCACGCCTTCATCGCCATGACCGCGATGCAGTTGGGCAAACACGTCTATGTGCAAAAGCCTCTTACCCGCACCATCGGCGAAGCGCGCATGCTCACCGAAGCCGCGCGCCGCTACAACGTCGCCACGCAAATGGGCAACCAGGGACACTCCGGCGACGGCGTCAGACTGTTGTGCGAAATGATCTGGTCTGGCATGATTGGCGAGGTCCGGGAGGTGCACGCCTTCACCAACCGTCCCATCTGGCCGCAGGGCATGGGCAGGCCAACGGGTTCCGATCCCGTTCCTTCAACCCTTGATTGGGACCTGTGGCTTGGCGTGGCGCCGCACCGGCCCTTCGTGGCGCATAACCCGGTGTTTCCCCAAAAGAACTGTTATTGCCCCGACGTCTGGCGCGGCTGGTGGGATTTCGGAGCGGGGGCCCTCGGCGACATGGGGTGCCATGTTCTCGATCCGCCTTACTGGGCGCTGAAATTGGGATCCCCGACCCGCGTGGACCTCATCCAGGCTGACCCAATCAAGAACGAAGAGACCGGTCCCCGATCGTGCGTCCTTCGTTATGACTTTCCCGCGCGTGAAGGCATGGGCCCTGTCAAGTTGTACTGGTACGACGGCGGCCTCAAGCCTCCTGCCGTGGCGGGCATTCCGCTGGAGGAAAAATTTGGCGACGGAGACAGCGGCTCCGTGTTCATCGGTGACGCGGGCGTCATCACGACGGACACGTATGGGGGAACTCCGCGCCTGCTGCCGCTCGCGCGCATGAAGGATTTTCAGAAACCTCCGCAAATGCTCGAGCGGATTTCGCGAGGCAACCACCATCAAAACTGGCTGCAAGCCATTCGCGGCGGCGCGCCGGCATGCAGCAACTTTGATTACAGCGGCCCCTTTACGGAGATGGTGTTGCTCGGCAATCTCGCCCTTCGCGCCGGCCAAAGCATCGAATGGGACAGCAAACGGATGCAGGTGACCAACCTGCCCGAGGCCAACGCCTTCGTGAAGCCTGTCTACCGGAAAGGGTGGAGCCTATAGTCTGCGCTGTTTATCGGGCGGTGACGAGACGCATGAACAGCATCCGCGCCACGCGATCAATGTCGCGACGGTTTTCGAGAGCGATCCCTTTCTGGTTCACGATAGGCCCCACGGTTTGACGAAGGCAACGCAGTTCGAGGGGGGTCGTGTCGTATCCTTCGAACGGTCCCGTCAGCGGCTGCCCGTCGAGGACATGCGTCAATCTGGTCAGATAGTCGGCAAATCGCGCCATCTTGGCGTAGTTCAAGCGGTCAGGAACGTCGGACCTGCGATGGTAATGCTTCCAGACGCCAGCCGAAAAAAACAGATAAGGTCTTCGATTCACGCGGTGGATGTGATGGTCGCTGAGATCGCCTATATAGCGGTTCAAGGTGGGAACCAAACGCAAGCCCGATCCGGTTGAAACGGCTTGAAAGGCCTTTCCAAGCCCAGGGTCGCTCTCTATTCCCGTCAGGAATACAAGATCTTCCAATCCC